>CAJXHA010000133.1 GCA_913053615.1 uncultured Bacteriovoracaceae bacterium
TTAGTTACAGGAATTTCTGAGGTTGCAATCATATACCAAGGAAACCCCTCAATCTTAAAAGAGTCTTCAGCAAATTTTGGTAGCTGCCCAGTTCCAAACATTGATCTTTCATGAACCATTAATGGTGGAATAATTTCTTCGTAACCTTTTTCAATATGAAAATCTAAAAAGAAGTTTGCAAGAGCTCTTTCTAGTCTGGCCAATGCACCCTTATATATTACAAAGCGAGCTCCAGTAATTTTTCCAGCAGCTTCAAAGTCAAGAAGTCCAAGCCCTTCACCAATATCCACATGGTCCTTAACTTCAAAATTATAAGTTTTTGGCTCACCCCATTTATTTACTTCAACATTATCATCTTCTGTATTTCCAATAGGGGTATCAGCTTCAAGCAGGTTAGGGAAGGTAGCGAGAATATTATCTACTTCAACTTTAATTTGTTCTAATCTTTCACTATCACTTGCCATCGCATCTTTAATAGAAGAAACCTGACTCATTATTTCTGAAGCGTCTTCTCCATTTTTCTTTTTCATCCCAACTTCTTTAGAAAGCTTTTTTACTTCAGCTTGGGATGATTCAACTTTTTGAATTAGCTCTTTACGAGTATTATTTAAACTTAAAAGCTTATCTACCTCACTAGTATCAAAGTTTCTTTTGGCGAGATTGGCCTTAAACTGTTCAACTTCTTTTTCAATCATTTTTAAATCATGCATAATTTTTCCTATTGCATCATACGGATGTAAGATTCTAGATTTTCTTTATAACTTGAGTTTGGAGAAAGCTCAAGAAACAATTTATAAGACTCTATGGCCAGTGCACTTTGCTGAGAAGCCCTGTAAACATCTCCTAAAAGCTTATGAATTTCAGCCTTAGCTGGATCAGTTTTCTTTGCCTTTTCTAAAAGGTTAAGTGCAGAGTCGTACTGACTTTTCTTAAATGCAATTACCCCTAAGCCTATTAGTACATCAACATTATCTCTATCAATTTTCTGGGCTTGTTTATAATACTTTTCAGCTTCTATATAGTCCTTCTCGTTTCTTAAAATTTCACCCAATAATATAAATCCATCAATTCCACTTGGATTCGCTTTGATTTCTTGTTTAGCAAGCTTAGTGGCCTCTTCTACATTATCAGTAAGTAAATACAATTTAGACATATAGTATTGTAGTTTTGGATATGTATCTAATCTTGATTTTATTTCATTAAATTCATAAAGAGCTTCCTTGTATCTTTCTAGCTTCATATATACTTGCCCCAAAAAGAGCCTTGCCTGTAAATCTCCAGGGTTGATATTAATTAACTCTTTCGAGTATTTAATTACATCATCATTTTTCTCATCTAGCTTTGCAGCTTGGATTAAAAACTTATATAGTTCTGGATCTTTGTCTGGTAGTTTCTCTAATTTTTCTTTTATGGCTTTAAATTGAGTTTGCTGACCACTTTTATAATAATAGATTGCGATATTTCCATTGATTCGAGCGTTATCTGGAAAATAAACAAGTGTATTTAATAAATAACCAATGGCCTCTTCTGTTCCATCAGTTTCATAAATTATATCCGCATAACTTACACGGTAATCAACATTAGCTGGATCAAGCTCTATACAAGTTTTTAAAAATCTTCTCGCTAGGTTGTATTTACGATAACGCATAAATACCTTTGCTAGCCTGTAAACATTCTCATCATTAAGAGGATTTATATTGATTGCTAATTTTAATTTGTTTACTGCTTCTTGAAACATATCTTTATAAACATAGTACTTAGCAGAGACTGTATAATAAGTTGGGTTATTTTGATTCTCTGGGGTTGCCTGGGCAGTAATGATTCGCTTAGCCTTATCAAACTTATAGGCTTCTATATAGGCATTTGCTAGCTCAAACGCAATACTTGAATCATTGGTATATTTTTTATTTAAGGCCTGTAAGCCTTCAATCGCTTCTTGAAAAAGACTTTGTTTTACTTGTATTTGTGCCACCATCAAGTGAGCTGGTATATAGTTTGGTGCAATACTTTTTGCCTTAAAAGCATCTATTGTTGCAAATTTATAGTTTAGTTTTTCAAGATGATTTTTAGCTCTTGCTATTAATTCTTTGGCCTTACTTTCAATAATAACTTTATTAACTTCCATATCATCTGACTCGCTTAGGCCCGCTAATCTGGATCTAAGTTCATCTGATTCATGAATTTTTAATGCATCATTAAAAAGCTTTGCAGCTTCTTTAACCTTTTTATTTGATGCTGCTACTAATCCTTTATACTCTAAGTATCGTGAATAATATATTTTTGAGCCATCTGCACCTTGCCACCTTATCTTTGTTAATAGCGTATCAAGTGATTTAAAATCTTCTTTGTATATTAAAAGCTTTGCTTTTCTTAACATTAAGCCAACATCTTCTTTAAATTGTTTTTCAGCTTCTAATAATATATTTTGAGCTAATTCATACTCACTTTTAAAAACATAGAAATCAAATAGGGTTGTGTAGATGTCATAAGACTTTTTACTTAGTCCTTCTAATTTTTTTCGTATATCTTCAGCCTTAACGAGATTACCACCAGCACTTAACGCTTTTAAATAAACCATAAATAATTCAACTGATGGTTTATTTCCATCAATTGACGCAAATTCTTCAATAATTTTAATAGCAGCATTAACCTTTCCCATTTTAAGGTAGAAATAAGCTTTAGCTGCGGCATAATATGTATTATTAATTGCTTTAGTTTTATGTATTACAGATAAATCAAAGATTACTTTAGCATCTTCAATTTTAGTATTCGAGTTATCTAATACGTCTGAGTATAAATAAATTAACCATGGAATAGCTTTATTATCTTTTGATTTATATTGAACAGATGTTTTAAGTAATTTAATCGCTTTTAATTTATTCTTATAACCACCCTTATAATATTCAATAAGCCCTTGCTTATATTTTTCTTCAGGGTCCACCGGATTATTTTTATCTTGAACATATTCTGTCGGAAATGAAATATCAGGGTCTAAGAGGTTTATTGGTGGTGGCCCTTTTGGCTTCTCTTTTTCAGGGCTTAATAGAATAAATGCCGTTGCAATTACAATTACACCAATAATAATTTTCTTTAATCGACTTTCTTCTTCCTCTTCTTCTTCCTCAATTTCAATTTGTTTTTCTTTCTCTTTCTTCTTTCTTATTCTTTCTTTTTTCTTTTTTATTTTTTCTTTTTTTGCTTCCTTCTTTAGTTCTGAGATAGACTCATCGAGCTCCTCTTTAACTTCTCCCTTAAGCTGATCCAAGCTTATAAACTGTGTAGAATCATTATCTAAGTCAACCTCTGGTTCTTTGAGAGCTTGAGCTTCAAGTTTTTCTCTTTCTTCTTCTGCTTTTTTATCTTGTTCTTTCTTTAATTCCTCTAGGTACTTAAGCGTATCTGGATTTATTTGTGTTTTATCGTGGTTTTCTTCGTTTCTAATATTAGCTCTTGTATTCAGTTCAGTTTCTGTAAGTGTAGGATCTACTTCTTCAACATTATCCTCTTCTACAAGTCCTTCATCTTCTAATTGTTCCTCTTCTGGTGTTGATTCACTTTGCTCACCATGTAAGTTATTTAGTTGTGTTGCAGAGAGAGGCTTTGTTCCATCATCTTCATTAAAAGAAAATTCTTTTGGAAAATTGATTTGCTCAGTATTAAATTCATCATTGCTTGATGTTAAAGAATCTGTAGTACTTTCATCTAAACCACTGTCTTGGCCTAAGTTTAATTCACTTAACTTTTTAACAAAAGTTGCTTCACTATTATTAGTATC
This sequence comes from uncultured Bacteriovoracaceae bacterium, assembly GCA_913053615.1. Lineage (GTDB taxonomy): Bacteria > Bdellovibrionota > Bacteriovoracia > Bacteriovoracales > Bacteriovoracaceae > UBA845. The sequence continues at coordinate 3,776 of CAJXHA010000133.1, forward strand.
ACCAACGTTTTCGAATAATTTATTTATATCATCAAACGTACTTATTTTAGCCCAGTCACCGACAGGGTAAAGCTGACATTCTTCATCACCATTTATGTGACCTTTATTAATTAGCTCAGGAATATCTTCAATTTGAAATGGACCAATTACACGACCATTTTTTAATCGAAATCTATATTTGCTCATAAAAATATTTTAACAGTAATGGCCATTATAATAAATAGAATAGACAAACTAGCCGCTGTAAAATTAAGAATATAGGAGTCGTGGATTTGGTAGTTATTTTGGATGAAATGTTCTTTTTTCTTAGCAAAAAGCTGAATACCAAACAAAGTTAGTAAGATAATTGATGCTATTGTAATGTTTAAATCACTTTTTTTCATTACAAAAAGCATGATTAAAAAGATCGGGTTATAAGGAACAAGTCTTGAAAATATATATTTCAGGGTACCAAGATTATTAAGTATATATTTCTGAGTGAACACAGAGCACATCAATAGAAAAAGAGTTATACGATTTATCTCTTCAACTTCATAAAATAATAGTCCATAAATACTAAATAAAAATAAGTTCTCTATAATTTGAGCTTTCTTAGATAAAATTAAAACTTTATATACTTCGAATAAAACTATTAAGATCATTAAAGGTACCAAATATATACTTAGTACACTTAGTGAATTAGTCGCCATAAAGTTAGTTATAATAAATGGTGAGTATAGATAAAGAAGGTACTTTATTCCAATATTCTCTTTAATGTGCATCAAGTTCTTATCGAAATACAGGTATAATAAGAAGCTAATTACAACTAATGCCTGATTCATCTTTATACTAACTAGAGAAATAAAGAATAATAGAATATAAAAAAGAATACTCAAAAGGTGGTTTGTTGAGACATGTCTCGTAATTAAAACTTGATATGTTTTTATACTTCCAACCACAAAGAACAATTCAAGCATTGAAGTTGATTTAAATAAAAGTAATGTGAACAGAGCATTAAAAATAGTACTACTATTATCTCTATCTTGATTTAGTAAATATACTGTTGCAAGCGAAACTAAGTAAGCTATATTATATTCTTCACCAACAAAAAAGCCTACTGTCATTAACGTTAAGGTATATGTCAGATCTAAAAACTTTCTCAGTTTCGGGATGTTTTCTGATAAAAACAAAAAAATAATAAATAAATATAGTCCTATTTCAAATGAGCTCAACCTATTAGTCCTTTAAAACTTAGCTCACCGATAGAAACTAGTATAATTGCTGTTAAAATAATAAATCCTTTTGCACTAATTCTATTTTCAAATATCAAGTTTATTAATATGAAAATAAATAAAGCCCATGAGATAAAGAATGGTATTAGTATAAATCCACTCAACTGGTTGAGAACACCTAAGAATACAATTCCAATTAAAAATAAAACTGGTGACCTATATAAATCGTTTTCAAACTTATTAGCTATATCTTGTTGTCCAATAAATAAAACTAATAATAGAGGAGAATAGGTGCTTAGAGTCTTATCTAGGATTAAGTATATAATTGTACTTATAGTAATTAGTAACAGTCTATTATAATGGCTAACTTGAATTTGTTTTTTAAACCCAGAGTTAAAAAGAATTAAAATTATATTCATAAAAAGAAATATAAGATCAATATCTATCCTCGAGTCAACTGCATTTAACATATATAAAAAAGCTATGATTATCGGAAACCTATACTCACTACTAGCCTCAAAAAGGGCAACCCCGTAACCAATTAAGGCGAGAACAGCAATAAGCTCATTAATCTGACTAAAGAATAAGTTAACAAAAAGAAGCACAAGTGAAACCATTGGAAGAATAACTTTATTCTTATTAACACTAGATGCGATCAAACATGTGGAAACAACAATTATTGTGAACAGATCGCCTGAAGCAAGTAATAAACTTGTTAAAGCAATTACTAAAGCATTCTTAAAGTTAATTTCTTTGATAAAAAGAAAAGTTGATAATGGAATTAATAAGTTTATCAAGGGTATATTGGTATAGAAATTAATAGATTTGAAACCCAAGCTAATCCCAACAAAATCAAGGATATAAAAACTTGATATACAAATAATTAAATAAATAAGTGAAACTAGACTTTTATGAATAATCATAAGCTCCATCCCCACTTAAGAATAAAGATAAAAAATGAAACTAAAAATATAAGCATAATAAAATACCTAGTATCTAAATTTAAATGCATTACTGGGATTTCACTTTTCAAAGGTGATTTAATGCGAGCTAAGTCACGTTTAAACTCAAACACTGGTTTATTATTAAATTTTGAATATTGTTCTATTTTATTAAAAACCATTACTGACTGTGGTATTTTTTCGATTAAAGCATCTCTTAAAAACTTAGAATTATGAATTACCAATGGAAAACTTATTAGTATGAAGTAAATATAAACAAACTCACTTACCTCGAATGATAAAAGTAACATCAATACTAAAAAGTTGATTTTATAGAAAATATTTTTTGTATCTTTGTATAAAGCAAATAGGGTAAGCAAAGAAATTAAAACTATCTCCATAAATCCATACAAATAGATTGAGGGAGATACTAAGTAGCTCAGCACAAGTAAGACCACCCAAAAATCTCGTAATGACTTAATTTCAATTTCTTTTTTGTATTGAATTGTAAAAAACAATAGGCCAATTAAAAAAGTCATCATATTGCTTTCTAATGATAAGAATATAAAAAAGTAAGAGTTGAAAACATCAATTGCTTTAACTCGTACTTCTTTTAACAAATCTACTAAAAACATAATAAAATTCAGTAGAGCAAAAAAGAAAATAAGATAAAAATTCAAATCACTTAATTCTTGAAAATAAATACCCTTTAATTTAAAAACAAATGAAACAACCGCACACAAAAGAAAGAATATATTGAGATGAAGTGCTTTGATTTGTTTAACATTACAAATTACCAAGAATATAAATATCAGAATTAACAAGCTAAACATTTTTATTCCTCAGAGTATAAACAACGATAAATAAAAACATGAGAATAAAGAAACTAAAAGAAAGCATTATCGAATTGGATTCTAATAGCAAAATGCTTATTCCCAATACAAATTGATAAATACCTCGCAGCAGACTTTTATCGTCACTATTGGCAACTATTATATAAAGAGCATATGTAATGAGTATAATACTTATCGTTTCCACTTACGTCCCTTTGTCACAATAAACATACCTAAGATGAAAAATGCCAAGAATTTTAATATCTTATCAGAGCTAGTGTCTACACTTATATCATTTAGAATTGAGCTATGATTTATGAATAATGTTGAGCTGATAAAGGTTGCCAGTATAAGACTTAAAAACACAGTTAGCCTAAACCTATTAGGTACTCGCTCTTTTGTTAACCTTAATATCGAATACTCAAATAATGATAGTTCTATCACGATGCCACATATAAGTACCGCTGTTGCAAACAGATAAAACTTAAGTGTCACTAGTAAGAAGAAAATTAAAAAATGGCTTAGCATCTTGACATGTTTTTTTTCACTAATAGTTTCTTGAACCAAGATTAAAACAATGAGTAAGACTGACCAAACTATCATCATAGAACACTCCCTATAAATAGTGTCAATAATAGTATGCTTACTAGAAGTCTATCTTGTTTTTTATTCATTCCTTGAAATTTACTATTCAGAGTTCTACCAAAGTAGAGGTGCACATAAAAGGTAATCAATATTGGTATGAATATTAATAAAATGACTTTAATATCATTAGGAAGCTGAAAGAAACTAAGACAAATATTAACTAATACAAGACTATGACCAAATTTGATAAGTTCAAATATGTATTTTAGGAATAGAGATTGAACTGCCAATATTTTTTCAATACGTATTAATAGTAATAGATCAACAAACATTAATGTAATTATCGATATAAAGATTAAGGTTAGGTTTTGTGTTTGTGCACCTAAGTGATAAATAGAACAAGCAAGTATGAAAAAAACAAAGTAATTACTTAATTGAATAATTATATCTGTTGTATTTATTCTCCTAGAGTAATTAAAAAAGAAAAGAAAAGTTAATAGTTTTGTAAAAAGTAATGCCAAAAGAAATATGTTCATTGGCAATTTATAAATGCTAAGAAAGTCAAACCAAACACTTAGTAATAAAGCCTTTGTTGTAAGAATCATAGTAAAAATAATAATAGAGCAAACAACATTTAATTCAGTTTTATAAACTAAACTTTTACCCAAACTTCTAGCTGTACTTCCAACCAGGTATCCTATTGGATTTTTTAATGTAGATTTATCAATAAGATCAACCAGGTTGTTAAAAAACCTAATCATTATAGGACTTAAAAGAGATATAATGAAAAGGCCAACTAAGGCGATAATTTCATTCATCTTTAAAACCTTTAAATGTAATAATAAGTAACGTCCCAATTAGTAGATATTTCAGCTCATTATTACTTTGAATACAGTACAACAATATCAAATAGAGAATTATTTCAATCGATAAATCTAGTGTAGTAGCAAAATGCAATCTATTGACTAAGAACTTACTATCTTGAGCACTGCTTCTTTTAACTTTAAAGAATACAAAAACCATTACTAAGCTAAGTAAGAATAATGTTATTAATGATATATTTATTAAATTAACTTCCATGTATAACTTTTAAATTGATATAAATAGATATATAGATTAGCTAAATTATTAAACATTGAAAATAAAAGCTTTATGATTAAAAAAATAGGCCTTTCTGCTAAAATTCAAGACTCAAAAAATTTAAAAATCAATGGATTTAGCGATTGGCAGTGGATATTTCTTAATAATCACTTTATATCTGACAAAAAAAAACAAGTATATGTTTTTGAGGACAGTGATCGAGCAGAAGAATTTTATTCTAAATTTAAAAAAGAAAACAATGCTCTTTTCTTTCCCGACCTAGAAAGTCAAATATTTGAAGGAGCTTATAGTTCTGAAAGAGATTTATTTGAAAGGTTTTTATGTATTAGTAAAGTAATTGAAAATAAAGATCATGCTGTTTTTACAACATACAAAGCATTGGCAATGTACATTCCTACGCTTGAATCTTTAAAAGAACTCACACTAAATATAAATGTTGATGATATAATTTCACCTTTCGAGTTATCCAAAAAACTTATTTCACTTGGATTCGAAAAAAACCCGACAGTAGAAGAACCAGGTACCTTTTCTCAAAAAGGTGAAATATTTGATATTTATCCAATTGATAATGAACCTTTTAGAATACATTACTTTGATGATTTGATTGAAGAAATTCATGAAATTGAT
>CAJXHA010000134.1 GCA_913053615.1 uncultured Bacteriovoracaceae bacterium
CTTTTCCACAAACTCACGACAATTTTCTTGAAAAGCTTCACAGTCTTTAAAATCCCAGTTCCACTTAGTTATAATTGTAAAATTATCTTTATGAATTAGCTCTGCATCTTTTGGAAAATCAAAAGGAAAGTTCATTACTTTTTCCACTCTGTAGAAGTACCATTTTTTGAATCAAGATACTCTAAGAAGTCCGCAGCTTTATATGAAGACCTTACCATTGGTCCACTTGCTACAAATTCAAACCCAATGTCATAGGCGATCTTTTTAAGATGCTCAAATTCATCAAGCTCATAATATTTTTGAACTTCAAGGTGTGCCATTGTTGGTCTAAGGTATTGACCAAATGTCACAATAGAAACTCCTGCATTATATAAATCAGTCATTGTCTGAACTAACTCTTCTTTAGTTTCACCAAGACCAACCATAATAGAACTCTTAGTATGAATATGTGGAAAGTTTTCCTTATAATACTTGAGAGCATCAAGAGTTTGTTCATAACCTGCTCTTCTATCGCGCACTTGATGAGTTAATCTTTTTACTGTTTCAATATTCTGGGCAATAACAAAAGGATTACTTTTCGCCAATGTATCCATATGCTCAGGAACAGCGTTAAAGTCTGGGATCAAAACTTCTACTTTTGTATCTGGATGATCTGTATTTACTCTTTCAACAATTCTTGCAAACTGACCTGCACCAAGATCTGGAAGATCATCACGATCTACACTTGTAATTACGATATAGCGTAGCCCCATCATCTCTACCATCTCAGAAGCTTTTTGAGGCTCCATTGGATCAAGTACCCCTTTGGGGTTTCCAGTTTTAACATGACAAAATTTACAAGCACGAGTGCATGTATCTCCAAGAACCATCATGGTAGCTGTTTTAGCTTCCCAACACTCTCCAAGATTTGGGCACTTTGCTTCTTCACATACAGTATATAGATTTCTCTCACGTAATGATTTTTTAACATTAACGTAATTATCACCCTTAGGTATTTTAGATTTTAGGTAGCGAGGTTTACCTTTTAAGTTTTTGTGACCGTATTTTTTAAATACTGTTTTTTCTTCCATGCTTGTTACTTACATTATTAGAGATACTTAGCCAATAGGATTAAGCGGCTAAATCATGTACAGAGGCTTCATTGAGTTTTAAGAGAACTTCACCCTTATTAACATAAAGTTGGATACTTTCAATTTCTGTATTAAGGATTGAGCCTAAAACATCAAGAAATAGGTCTACATCCTCATGTTTTTCGATTTGTAGACTCACTTCATTATCTTGAAAGTTATATAATTTAAAAGGTCCCCAATTTGTTGGAATTTCAACATGTTGGCCTGATAAATCAAGACATATACATCCACGAGCATGATCAATCACACCCTTTAAACTATTGAAATCAAAGGATAATTGCTCACTTTGTTTATTATCAAAAGACTTTTCTAACGGGAACTCAAGAACGTTCTCATTGTTTTCGAGATTTTCGAACGTATCATCCACCATTTGAGTAATGTAATCGAACTCATTTTCCATATGAGTCTTATCGGACAAAGCTTTTAAAATTTTAAGTTAATTCGCAGGATCCTTCATAGCATCTATTGGCTCATTTGCTTCGATGTAAGTCTTTAAATTTGTTACACTTGCAATTTTCCAAGAACCGTCTACTTTTTCAACTTCAGCAATTTTTTTAACTTCATTTTTAAACGTTGCCTTTTTTTCGGCCGCTGATTGATAAGTATACTCAACTATATAGGTAACAACACACTTGTCATCGTTTTCACATTTTTTCATCACAATCTTAGTCTGGGCCTTTTTAACATTACCCATCTTAGAGCTTGTTTCTAATTCATCGTCAGTCATTTCATTAGTTGCATCTAGGATTTCACCAGTTGTGTACTTTTCATAGTATTCTCTATCTACTTTTTTAGTACTTGTATCACTAACGTACATCTTTATAAGACCTTCTGGACTCTTAGGACTATAGCTACAGGCAACGAATACGAACATAAGGATAAACTTAATCATTTTAAATACTCCACTTGGTAACCCATTTTATCAATAATATCATAAAAACCAAACCAACTTGCATCAACCTCAGTATCTTCCGGTGTCTGGATAACTTTCAATCCAATTCCGTGAGAATCAACTGTCTTCGCGACTACTTGAGTAATACACTTGAATTCTACACCTTCGTATGAAAGATGAACTTCTATCTTCTTTGGTAATTTTTTTTCAAGCTTTTCATCTAAATAAACAAAGAATCCTGTCTCGCTCCAATTAGTTAAATAACCACTAAAACTATTTTCATTGCTAATTAACTTGCAGGTAAACTGTTTAAGCATCGGTTCAAAAAGGTCTTCATTGCTATATAGTGAATTATAATAGGACTCTTCTAGCTCAATCTTTAAAAAGATAAAAAGATAATAAGCAGTAATTATATAGAGAAATAGAATAAGTGTAATAAGCTTAGAAAAATCAAGCACTAGCTGATTAGAAATTAAGCCAATAGTTACCAACGAACTAATAATATAAAAGAATTTCGATTTCTTACTTAGCCTATAAGTTAAAAGTGCTGTTAAACCAAATAGAACAATTAAGTACTTATTTGAATTAACAAAAGATATGAGAAAGCTTTTATTAAAAATTGATTCTGATAAATAAACAGCATTACTCAAATATACAAATATAAACGAGAGGAACATAAAAAGTATTACATTCCAAATTGTTGCACTCTTGTAGTAAATTTTTAATTTCATAGTATAATTATCCTATAGGTAATTATGTTAGAAAAACTAGAAATTAACAATACATGCATTTCTTGTGACTCTTGTTTTCAGATTTGTCCGGAGAAAGCAGTTTTAACCAATGGCGTTGACTATGCTATAGATGATTGGTCATGTACTTTATGCGGTGTATGCGTGGAGATTTGTCCAAGTGAGAGCATAAAGCTCATTAAGAATTCAAAATAATATCCTCATAAACCAATTGTACATTTTCTGAGTCTAATAATTCCTTACTACTTTCTTTTATAATTATTTTATTTTTTGCTGAGTTATTATTATTTCCCAAGTTAATACAATGTTTTTTAATTGAGTTATAGGCCAAATACTCTTGTTTAACCTTATCAGTTTTAATTGCTCCTACTTTTTTTATAAATACAATAAAAGGATCATCGGAATCAATATTTTTAATTATATTATAACAAGAATCTTTATAACGCTTAATAGTTCCAAAGTCCCAATAGACAGACTCTTCAATATTACAAATATAAACTTGAGAATTCGTATAATTTGCAACGGTTTTAAAAAAGTTGCTCTCACCTTCACTAGGCTTTAATTTATTCAAGTTTATCAAAGACATACCAGTATAAGTTTGCATCATAACATTACGATCAAACTCATTATTAGGAGTAACCTTTTGAAGTATATTATTCTCATCAACACTTAGTGCATTATAAAGATCATTACTATTAACATTATAACTAAAAAGTAGGTGGTCATTATTTTTGTAATTTTTGAGTGCGGTCTCCCAAGTACTTTCACTAAGGAATATAAACTGGTCACTATTTAATATCAGAAGATCACCTTTATAATCTAGTTTTTTAGCAAGATTATGAACGGCTCCACCTATATCCAATTTTTCATTTTCTTCTATAAGAGTTGCTCTTTGTAAAATTTCAGAGTCTTTATAAAAGGATATTAGTTTCTCTTTATAATTGTATGTATTTATATAAATATTTTGAGCACCTAATTCTTCGGCGTAGAGAACCTCTAATTCTAAAATTGATTTTTCGAATACTGGCCAGAGTACTTTGGGTAATTTCTTTCCGATCTCGCCCATACGTGTACCAGCTCCAGCGGCAAGGATGAGTACGTTATCAACTTTCATAATATATATCGAATAAACTTCTTCTTAATGGTGTAAATCTATCGTATTTCAACATAACAGTTCTAATTTTTTCCATAGCAAAACCAATATACTTAACATAACGATAGTCTTTTCTATGCTCAAAAATATATGAGAAACTTCCAATTGCCTTAAAAACTCTTTGCAAAGTCATCAAGTCATAGACTTCTTTAAAGTGATCCTTAGATCCTTGTCCTAGTCCAGTCATATCCATTTGATTAAAATAATAATCAATTAATTCTTTTTTGTTTTCATTTAAAAGTTCGTAGTAACAATCTTCTAAAAGGGATACCAGGTCATATTGTGGAATTCCCATTCTTGCATCTTGAAAATCAATAATAATATTCTCACCATTCTTCACCATTACATTTCGTGAGTGAAAGTCTCTATGAGTGCAAACCATAGGATACGAGCTTAGCTCTTTACAAATATCATCAAAGCTTCTTTTAAGCTCAAGGTATATAGACTCATCATCTACATTTAAGAATTTTCTTAGAAAATACTTTAAAGAAAAATCAATTTCAAATGCATACTTATCATAATCAAATGCTTGAGTTTCAATAAGTGTTCCAGATAATTCATCTTTTGTTAGTGAATGCATTTTTACAAGTTGATCAATAATTGTTTTATAGACTTGTAATTCCTGAGCCGGATCTTTAATTATGCCTAATACTTTTAAAAGGGTCTCATCCCCTAAGTCTTCTTCTAATAGATAGCCTTTTTCAACATTTCGATCATAAATATTAGGGACACGAATTCCTTTCTCATACAAGAAGCCTTGAATCTGAACAAAAGGGTTCTTATTTACTTCAGTAGGATTATCTAAACAAACAACATAAGACTGTTCACTACAAAAGACTCGATAGTATTTTCTTGTGGAAGCATCACCTGTTAGGCGCTCAATCGAAGTTAGATTACCACATTCAACTTTTTTATTTTCAACTGACTTTTTAAAAAGTTCTTCAATTAGTATTTGTTCAGATACTTCTGGTTTCATTAGCTTTTTATCCCATTTATAAAATTATAGAACTGTCTTGAAGACCTTTCATATTTCATTGTCGTTCTCTTACGAGAAGTATTTTTAATTAAGAATGATTTAAAGAGTGCCTCTTCTCTTGATATTGATCCAAGATCACCGATTTGTGTTGAGAAATCAATCGAATTTCTATTTTGTAATTGAAGCCAAGAAAGATAATTATCAATATCGATTCCAATTCTTTTTAAAATATAAAAAGACCACTTATGCACTTCTACTTTTGTTTTTGTATCGAGTCTAAGCAAAGAAATCATTCTATTCGTATCTATCGATCCCGTTGGGACTATTTGTATTTTCTTATAAATATTTTTTTCGCTTCTAATGAGTTCATAAGTTAATAAGCAATAGAGAAGCTTTTCACTTTTTATATATTTTTTTAAAAGTCCTGAAGAAATGAAAATAGATTTATCAGGTAATGAGAAATGGAAAGGACGGCTATCTTTAATTATATAAAATTTTACATTTGAGCGATCAGCAAAGAAGAGTTCATTCTTCTTATATAAATTGTCCACTAGACTTTCCAAGTATTTTTTATCGTTATAAGAAATAAAAACTTGTTCAACTTCTTGCGAGCTTAAGTAACTTCTCTTAAAGCTAGCTAGGTGATCTACATAATCATCAAGTTTCATCTCGCTGTATGATTTTGGTAGTTCTAAATCCTTTTTATCTTCCTGACCAGAAATCAGAGAACAAGAACTTAGTATGAATAGAGAAATTATTAATAGTATCTTTTTCATAATAAAAAAAGCAGGTCGTAGGACCTGCTTATGATATTACTAATAGTATAAGTTATTTTTTAAAGGTCATCAAAGGCTACATCTCTTCCCTCAAGATTTGGAGTGAAGATTGTAAAACCAGCGTAGATTTTATTTGGATCTCTAATAAGTGGCTTATTATTATTCCAAATGTCTTTCCAGTGTTTTTTAGTCCCGTATGTTGTTGTCGAGATTTTACCTAATGTATCACCATTTTGAATTAGGTATGGATTACCTGACGGTGAAAAGATAAATTCTTGTTGTGGTGCCATATATCTTAACTGCATACCTTCTTTAATTGTCTGGCTACCATTTAAAACATCTTGGTTTAGATCAGCAATTGACTTCCATCTTCTATAATCACCATAAACTTGAAAGGCAATCATCATAAGAGTTTCATTCTTCTTAACTGTATATGTTCTTTGCTCAGTACCTAATTCAACCATTGGTTCAGACATTTCTAGTTGAGACATACTATTGTCAGCAGTCATTCCAGAATCTGCAGCTAATGGCTCACCCATAACATCTCCCCCATCTGCCTCGTTGAATTCAACAGCATCCGCTAATTCAATTCCAGAGTCACTATCTGAAGAGTTACTAGAACCTGAACAGGCCACAAAGAAAACTAAAGTAAAACATAATAATAAAGACTTCATAAAAATACTCCCTACGCTTAGTATATCAGATTTAAATAACTTATCGGTAGGGAGAAAAATTTTATGAATATTATTTAATAATGGAAAAACATTTCTTGTTGATCAATTGATGAATAAATTCTCTCAACTAATTTATCAAAGTGCTCTTCGTTCTCAAGGAAGTCTAGATCGTCCGTATCAACAATTAGTGACTTTCCTAAATCATAATTGTCATACCACTGATCATAGTATTGGTTTAATTTTGTCAGGTAATCAACAGGAATCGCTTGTTCATAATCACGACCACGCATCTTAATTCTTTCCTGTAATTTAGGAACTGATCTTTTTAGAAAAACCATCAGTGTTGGTGGGCTTAAGTATTGAATCATTGATTCATATAATGAACAGTAGTTTTCATAATCTCTTGCATCTAAGTCACCTTGTTCAAAAAGCGACTTTGCAAAAATATTAGCATCCTCATAAATAGATCTATCCTGAATAGAACTAGAGTTACTAGACTCAATAAATTTATGAGTATTAAATCTATGATTTAAAAAATACACCTGTAATGGAAAACTCCATCTTTGCATATCTTTATAAAAGTCAGCCAGGTATGGGTTGTCTTGAACAGACTCAAAGTGAGGCTTCCAACCTAATTTTTCTGAAAGTTTTTTAGTGAGAGTTGTTTTACCACTACCGATATTTCCAGCTACAACTACGAAGTGTCTATTGTCACCACTAGATAACTGCTTATAAGCGTGATTTTTCATGAATGTCCCCCTACATATTGTGTGTTTATAATTGGTATCAAAACATGAGCTTAAGAGTCAATCATTCATAAAATTTTTTAGGGTTTTGAGTTTACGAGCCGCAGCCTAATTAATACTATATTAGTAATGAATCTTAATAAGTTTTTGAAAATATTAAATCTTACTAGTTTGTGTCTTGTGTTGGCCTTCGCATGGCTTCCAAACAAATCTTATAGTCAAAACCTAGTAAATGATATTTCGGCTCCCCTGGCACTAGGAGATTCTGCTGAATTATTTACAGAAACAATAAGAATTATTTCTAGATCTCAAAAGATATTTATTATCACTAATACTAATCAAATGCTTTATAAGGGAGACTTTATAACGATAGTACTCAACGAAAGAGAGGCCGTTGCAAGAGCACTTGTGGGTAAAACATATGATGGTAGTGCAGGGATTAAAATTTTAAAAATTTATTCTTTAAAAAACTGGGCGATTCTAAAAAAAGGGTTAGATGTTCAAATTCTAAAAGGTGATGACTCTAGGCTTTTTGTTAAAAAGAAAACTGTAGAAACAACTCCAGAAGAAGAAAGTATTGAGAGTGAAGAAGACTTATACAAAGCAGAAATTGATGAAGACTTCGATTCTTTTAATAGAGATAATAGATTAATAAAGCCTGATAATATTGTCTCTGCTGGTTACGCTCAATACCGTTTTGAAAATTCAATAACTGGCGACACATTAGCTGAAAATCAATTTAATTTTACTTGGGCATATCAATTTTCAGATAATTTTTGGTTTGAAGGTTTGTATGGAAGGGCCCTCTTTGAAGGATTTCCAGTTCAAGGAACAAGTACATTAATTTCGAATTTCACTTTTAGAGTGAAATATACATTAAAGGCACCTTTCTATTCATACATTATGCCTTATCTTGGTTACCAAATTTATCAAGTGAGTTCACCTAATGCTGGTGAAGATCCGACTACTGCCGCAGAGGAAGAACAAATTATAAATGATCTTTCAAAAAGACAATTTATTGGCGGAGCAACTTTACTAAAAAGATTGGTACCGGGTTGGTTTTTAAGAGGTGATATTGGTAATGATATTTTAGCAGTAGGTTTTGCCATTGAATTCTAAATTAAGCCTCTCCTTTTTTCTTTTCCTTGCATTGGTTTTAACAAGTTGTGGTTTAAAGAAATATCCAAAAGCACCTAGCGGAACAAACTTACCAGAAGTTGTTGATCGCTATAAGTATAATAGTGCTAAGGCACTTGATGAAGAAAAGAAGAAAAAAGAAAAAAAAGAAGAAGATAAAAAAGAATCTCAACAAAAGTCCGAATAAATGAGTCTTATAATCGCAACAGGTTCCAATCTCGGAGATAAAGAATCAAATTTAAAAAAAGCTGAAGACAAATTAAAAAGTGAGTTTTCATTCATAGCCAAGAGCAAAATATATACTTCTGATGCTGTTGGAAAAACTGACCAACCTAGTTTCTATAATCAAATGTTAGAATTTGATCTCCCTCATAACGATCCACAAAGCATCATGCTTAAAATATTACAGATTGAAGACGATTTAGGTCGAGTTAGAAAAGAGAAGTGGGGACCAAGAATAATTGATATCGATATTATTTTTTGGGGACTAGAAAAAGTTGAGACAAAAATCCTAACTGTTCCACACCCCTATTGGAATCAGCGCAGCTTCGTTATAGAGCCACTAAAAGAACTTCCATTCTTTCAAACTCTTAAAAAATCGTTTAAAATTCCTACTGATTTTGAAATTAGTGCTAAACCAATTTAGCAATTATACGAAGGAATATAATATGGACTTTAAACTAAGCTCTGAACAACTCGAGATGCGTGAAATGGCAATGAAGTTTGCTAAGAACGAATTGATACCTAAAGCACAAGAGTATGATGAAAATGGAACTTTCCCAATGGATGAATTTAAAAAAGCATGGGAACTTGGCTTAGTGAAT
>CAJXHA010000135.1 GCA_913053615.1 uncultured Bacteriovoracaceae bacterium
ATCACATCTAGGTATTGTTATCACGCTCTCACTAAACAACCACAATTACTTTTTAGTAGTGGATCAAAAACACATAAAGAACTCGCTCAAAAAGGATACTGGATCAATGCAAATGCTGATGGTCTGGGCCATGAGTTAATTCAAGAATTACAAACTTCAAAGCTATTAAGCTTATTTGTGAAGGACTTAAGTATTACTACAGTGAGTCATGACAAGGCCACTTCTCCCCTAGGAAAAGTACTTGCAGCGTACCAACGTATCGAAAACCAAGACTTTCATCTCGATGATTTTAACTTTGATAGTTGTTTCTGGGGAAGTTTCTCTCACTATCAGGCCTATATTGAAAAGTACCCACAACTTAAAGAGAAACAACATCTATGTGGACTGGGAAAAACCTTTGATCAGTTTTCCCAAAATAATATAAATGTGATACCAATTGCATCAATGAAAAACATCATTTAATACAGCTTAAAAAGGTGAAATTTATGAATAATAAAGAGCTTTTTGAAAAGTCTTTAAAATACGTTCCGGGTGGAGTTCACTCTCCAGTAAGAAGCTTCAAAGGTCTTCATACTACTCCTCGATTTATTCAAAGTGCAAATGGAGCATATATAACTGATGAAGAAGGAAAAAATTATATTGATTTCTGCATGAGTTTTGGCCCAATGGTACTCGGTCATAGAAACCCAACTGTTGAAGCCCAAGTACGAGAAGCCCTCACTCGAGGATGGACTTATGGAGCTTGTGAAAAGTACTCTTTAGAATTGGCCCAATTCATTGTGGATAAAATTGATCATATTGACCAGATCCGTTTTGTAAATTCAGGAACAGAAGCAGTCATGACTGCTGTAAGACTTGCACGTGGAGTGACTGGTAAAAATAAAATCATAAAGTTTAATGGATGTTATCATGGGCATATTGACTCGATGTTGATTAAGGCCGGATCAGGTCTTGCAGGAACTCCGGAGGCAAGTTCACAAGGTGTTACTAAAGAAACTGCTAAAGATACAATTGTTTGTGATTTAAATGACCTTGACCAAGTAAAGTCTGTTTTAGAAAGTGATAAAGATGTCGCTGCAATTTTTCTTGAACCTCTTCCGGCCAATAGCGGAATCCTTATCCAAACAAAAGAATATCTACAAGGTCTACGTGATCTATGTGATGAGCATAATGTACTTTTAGTATTTGATGAAGTGATCTCTGGTTTTAGAGTGAGTTTTGGAGGGATGGCAGAGGATTTAAAAATAAGTCCTGACATAGTTACTTACGGTAAAGTTATTGGTGGTGGATTCCCAGTAGGTGCCATCGCAGCTAAAGAAAAAATTATGTCACACCTTGCACCTCTTGGTGGTGTCTACCAAGCCGGAACATTGAGTGCAAACCCTGTAGCAATGATCGCTGGCCTTAGCACATTAAAGCAATGTGATGATAATTTCTACTTACAACTTTATAAACAGGCAAAAGAGATCACTGCCACACTTAATGAGTGGATGCAGGCAAATGGCTTTAGTGATTATAAAATTGTTCAATACAAATCACTATTTTGGCCTGTACCAACGGATAAAGATCTTAAACGAGTTGAAGATATACCTTCAAACCTACTCGATCGATTCTATACTTTATTTGAGACACTACTTAATAAAGGGATCTATCTTTCTCCAAATGGTTATGAGATTGGCTTTGCTTCTATTGCTCATAATGAAGAAGTAGTGAAAGACTTAAAAGAAAGGCTATGGAATTAGATAAAACTAAAAGTTGGCCATACTATGCTCTTGGAGCCTCTATTCTATTCATCATAATTCTAGGTGGATGGTGGCTATATTTAGTTTTTACCTTGGCAATAAAGTTAAAAGAAATGAATTCTCCAATCTTACAAGGTAATCTTGTGATGATGGTTCAGTGGGAAGGAGTTACATTTCTTGGCATTACTATTTTTGTAGGTATTGCACTTCTCTATATTTTTTATCAAGACTCAAAGAAATCTCATGCAACTCAGGCCTTTTATGCATCACTCACTCACGAACTTAAAACTCCACTGGCGAGCATGCGCCTACAAGCACAAGTTCTAAGTGATATGGTTCAAAAGATTGCTTGTGATAGAAGTGAAGTTGAGAAAATTGAAAAGTACTCACAAAGGCTTGAACAAGATAGTATACGTCTTGAAAATGAAATTGATCGCCACCTACACCTTTCAAGATTAGAACTCAAGGGATATATCTCATTAGACTCTCTTAATCCTGTTAGCCTTATCAAGAGTGCTTTTAAAAGTTATCCTCAATTGCAATTAGAAATTACTGAGGGTGATTTTTCTGTCCTTGCAGATCAAAGTGCTTTTTTAATGATAATAAAGAATTTAATTGAAAATACCTTAAGGCATCAAAGCCAAGCAAAAAAAGTAAGTATTATTATAACCAATGAAGAAGAGTATATTAAACTTACCTACGATGATCATGGTTCAGCTTTTAATGGGGATATTTCTAAACTAGGAAGTTTATTTTACAAACATCAATCCCCCAAAGGCTCTGGTATTGGATTATACCTCATCAAAAAGATCATGAAGAATTTTGGAGGAAGACTTTCTATAAGAAACTCTGAGCACCTTATTTTTGATCTTTATTTTAAACGAGGTGATAATGAATAATGCGAAAATTCTCATTGTTGAAGATGAAATTAACTTAGGTGAAACACTTAACGACTTTTTAAACTCTAATGACTTTAAAACAGTTCATGCTCAAAATTGCCAAGAAGCAAAGGCACTTTTTAAAGAGAATCAACCAGAAATAATCCTCATGGATATAGGTCTCCCCGATGGTGATGGGATTGAACTTGCAAAAGAATTTAGACAGATTAATAAGGAACTCATTATATTATTTCTTTCGGCCATGAATGACCCTGAGACGAAATTCAAAGGGCTTGAAATGGGGGCACAGGATTATATTACAAAGCCTTTTGATGTTCGTGAGTTAAAATTAAGATTAAGCCGAATTTTAAATAATAAATCGAAAAGAGAAGAACATACTGATGAAATCCAAATTGGGGATCTAAAAGTATGGTTTAAACGCTTTGAAGTTTTAAATGGTAGCGCAGAAGTTATTTCTCTCTCTCAAAAAGAATGTTTAATTTTAGAGCTACTTTATTCCAATATAAATAATGTTGTTTCTCGAGATGAGATTATTGATAAGATTTGGGGTGAGAATAGCTTTCCCTCCAATCGAACGGTAGATAATTATATCGTTAATTTAAGAAAGTGGCTTGAAACATCTAAAGAGCAGAAAGCTAAAATTACAAGTATTCGAGGAATTGGTTATAAATTTGAATTAAAATAATAAATAGACAAAAAGATAAAAGAAGGAAGAAAAATGAATAATATTTTTGATCAAAGAATAAGTGTTGAAGGAAAAACTCAAGTCCCTGTATGGTTTATGCGTCAAGCTGGACGTTATCATAATCACTATCAAAACCTTAAAAAAGATCATGACTTCATGACACTTTGTAAGGACCCAAAACTTGCATGTGAAGTGACAATGGGCCCAATAGAGGATTTTAAATTTGATGCTGCTATCTTATTCTCAGATCTACTGTTCCCACTTGAGGAACTTGGAACTGGCCTTGTTTATAATCCAGGTCCACAACTAGATCTAAAACTTTCAAAACTAGATGATTTAAAAAGATTAAAACAAGATAATTTTGATCCCAATTATTACCAGTTTCAAGCTGATGCGGTTACTTTATTGAAAAAGACGTTACCTGAAACGAAGACTCTCTTAGGATTTGTTGGTGCTCCTTTCACTCTTTATGCATATGCTGTAGAGGGTTCTCATGCAGGAAGTTTAGTTTCTTCTAAGACAGGACTATATGATGGACGCTACTCTCAGTTCTGTGAATTATTACTTCCTAATGTTTATAAAGAAATGCAAACTCAAGCCCGTGCGGGTGCAGATGCAATGTGTTTATTTGATACAGCTGTTGGTGAATTAAATGTAAGTGACTTTAAACGCTTTATTGTTCCTAATATAAAATGGTTAACCGCAAAATTTAAAGCTGAGTTCCCAGACAAGAAAATTATCTATTATTCTCGCAATACGCATATGAATCACCTCGATGTTATTGAAGATGATAATATTGATGTCTTAGGCGTAGACTGGAGACATGACCTTGCTGAAGTTTTAAATCGATATAGTAAAGATTATTATATCCAAGGAAATATTGATCCTTGTTGGCTTCATATTGAGTGGAGTAAACTTGAGACACATCTAGGTGATTTTTGGAAACATCTTGTTGACTCAAAAGTAGATTTCTCGAAATGGATTTGTGGACTTGGTCATGGTGTTTTACAGCATACTCCAGAAGAGAATGTTCGCAATACTGTACAATATATTCACGATAATTTTAGATACTAAGAGCTCTTAAGTATCTAAGAAGAAATCAGAGCTTAGGCCATATTCCATCAATTGTTTCATTCGTTTTGGAACAAGTCCGGTGAAAATGGCCTCGCCATCTTCATGAACACCAACATCTTGTAAAAGAATTCTGTCGCCTTCCATATTGGAAACTTCAGAAATTTTTCTTACAATCCTCTTCCCATCCCTATCTCGATCGAGCTGAACAATAAAGTCCACAGCAGTAGATAATTGCTGCCTCACTGCAAGCATCGGAATATCAAAACCTGCAAATAGAAATAAATTTTCTAAACGACTTAGACACTCAGCTGGAGTGTTCGCATGGATAGTACACATACTTCCATCATGACCAGTGTTCATGGCCTGTAAAAGATCAAAGGCCTCAGCCCCACGTACCTCTCCAATAATGATACGATCAGGACGCATTCTTAAGGTATTTTTTAAAAGGTCTCTAATAGTCAGTGGTTGTTCTATATTGGATGATGTTCCCTTAGAAACAAGCCTAACAGTATTAGGTAAATTAAATTGTAATTCCTTTGTATCCTCTATGGTTACAATTCTCTCTGCGGGTGAAACTTCCTGTAACATTAGATTCATAAAAGTGGTCTTACCATTACCGGTACCACCTGAGATAATTATATTTTGTTTGGATTGTACAAGGGTTTGAATAAATACCTTCCACTTTTCATTGAGTCCAAAAATACCAGGACTCTCATCAAAAGTTCTTATACTCTTTAAATATTTTCTGATGGTAATGGCCGGAGCTGAAGTGGTATAAGTTTGAGAAATAATATTAATACGACTACCATCAGGTAAAACGCCATCAATAATTGGATTGTTTAGATTAAAATTTACCTTATTAAATTTTGCGACATCTTTACAAAAGCCCATTATATCATCAGCAGTTGTTTTTACATTTAAACGAATTAACTCTCCATCTCTTTCGATATAAATATTATCAATATTATTAATAATGACTTCAGAAATTCCTTTCTTAGTTGAAAGGTCATTGAGTAATCTCCAAACACTATTACTTGCATCCATAGTTATTCCTATATTTTATTAAAGATAAAAAAGTCTAAATCGTTTATTGCATGTCCATATTGTAATAAGTCTTTTAAAAAGACTTTCTGTTGAGCCGGAGAAAGAGTAATGATTAAATTATAAATATCTTTTCCATCTTTATTAATCCAATCGATAAGTTCATCTTTACTCTTAAACTGTAATAACGATTTTAGGGTAATAATCAACCAATCAAGTTTCTCTATCTTCGCCTTACCATGAGTTAAAATTTCATCGACATCTAAGGGGATATTTAATTCATATTCTTCAGGATCGTTATACTCTTCATTTTTTAAGTCTTTTACTCTTAGATAAAAGCCGAGGAGGAAAATCCTTGAGTCCCATTCATTAGCAAATTCACTAAATCTTTCTTCAAATTGTTGAACTTCTAAAATATAGGTCAGATCAACTGACTTTGCTTGATTCTTCTCACTTAATTGATAGAGAAATAAACTGGCAAGACGATCTCGTATCCCCTTTACACCATAAGAGCTCATTTGAGCTTTTAGGTCTCCTCCAAGATGATTTTTTTCAAAAATTCTTGGTAACAATATTTTTAATGCTTGATCTTGGTGAATAAATTCCCAAATCTCTTGATAAGTTCTATTAGAGTTTTGTAGACGTTGCTGACATATCCAAGCAATCGCATCAGGAATATTTGCATAGACTGGATTTAATTTTACCTCATTCATTATACATATTATAATAAGCTTAATCGTATTTGAATATCGAGAATTTATGGCTCCACCGATTATTAAACAAATTGAACTACTATCAGACAAAAAAGAAAATATTTATAATTTTCTTAATGAGCAGGACTTTGATGAAAGGCCTTGTGTCATTAGTCTTATGAAGTTCCCAGAGAAGCAAGAGCAATTAATTGAGGTCATTGGTGAAATTCTTAGGGATAAAAGTTTTCTCTACCCTATCTATATATATACCACTTTAATAGACTATCCCACTCAGTTGAATTTGGTTGATAATTTAAATCAAGTGCCAAAATACTATAAACAAAAGACGAAACAACTAAATATAAAAGAGAACCTTGTTTATAATAAAATAAAACTAAAACAAGACCAATTAAGAAGTATTAATCGTGCAGAGGTCGATCCAATTATTAAAGAGTTTGCACTTGAACATAAAATGATAAAAGAAAAAGAAGATTTTAATATATATCTAAAAAAAATAATTTCTGGCATAAGGAAGAAGCATGACGCCTAAAGATGATGACGACGATTTAATTGGCTTTCGTGACTTCATCGATGGTGAAGATAAAAAGCCTAAACCATCACCAAAAAGACGAGACGCTAATTCGGGAGGATTTGAACTTCTTACCTTTCTTGAAAATGAATCGAAACGTTTAGATAAACATACCGGGTTTTATGAAGAAAAAGTATATATGCTTAAGAACTTTCCCCAAGGAAAAGCCCTCAATTTTGAATTAGATCGTGATATTGAAGCCCAGTTGGATATTCTAGCTAAGATGCTCTTAAAAAATCAAAGTCCTCTTTGTATGTCATTAAATGAAATTTTAAAACAGTTCAAGTAAGTACTGCTTTAATGCTTTGCCAGGGTATTTAATAGTATTGGGCCACCAACATGACTAAAGTCTTCATCCTCTAAAGTATCAAACTCATACCCGCTTAAGTGTTCGCTTAAAATACCATAGAGATAGACCTCAAAGTCTGGTACGACCTCTAAACCAAATTGACGGGCAAAGGTATTTATAGGAGTTAGCATCTGATCAAATGCAAGTAGATTGTACTCCTCACCTTTTTTTACAAAGTACTTCTTTATAAATTCTTTAAATTCGATAATAGTAAGTCCCATCTTGCCTTGCTGTTGTGATTGTGCCAACTCATGAGAAATAAAGCTTGAGATCATAATCGACTCAAAATCAATATTATCGACAGTGTAATTGAGATAGAATTGATCATTTAACTGCCCATTAGTCTTAAGATCATGCAATGTTTGAAAGAACTTATTTACAAACGGAATCAAGGCAACAAAACATGATATCTCTTTATCCCAAAACTCATAAGTCTCAATACGATTAACTTTTTGAGGGTGTCTTCCTACTCCAAAGGCCTTAACCTTGGGAATACTAGAGAAGCTATTTTCTAAGAAGCCATTCCACCAAGTTCCTAAGAAGTATTCATAGTCCTCTTTCTCAAAAGGAGTTCCACTAATAGACTTTTTAATTTTAGACTTTCTTAAACTAATAAGTGTATGGCCAACTTTATAGACATCAAAAAAATCAAAGTCATTAAAGACAGAATCATCTTCAGCATATTGGCGAATAGATTTTATATAACTAATACCCAGCTCGAGGTAAGTCTTTGTCAACTCTCCGATCTTCGTTAACTCAACTCTCCCACCTTTCAAGGCATCATTGAGGGTAATCGTTGAATTAATTAAACGAACAAAGCTAAAGTGTAGGTAATTTATTTTGTCTGTATCACTAACTTTAATAAGTTCTGCCATAATAGACTGAATATCTTTATCAAAGTTAACTAGAGCTGATGAATGTAAAGACTGATTCTTGTGCTGACTATGAACTTTTGCAATGACAGGCTTTTTTTCTTGAATGAACTTATTCATTGATTTGAGACCTATAAAAGCAAATAATTTTTCTCTTGCCTCATAATAGTCAACGAAACCAAAGTCACGCATACGTTCTTTTTTCTCTTGATAGAGTTCTTCTTCTCTTAGAATAAAAGACTCATTAATAATTTTAAAAAGCTTACTATAAGCATTTTCTACTCCATGGACATCATAGAAGTGCCTAATGAGAAATTTTAATTCTTGTGGAAAGTCATAGTCTTGTGAGTATTCAATTAAGAGTAAATTATCATCTGTTAGAAAGTAGAAGTCATGATCTGGATACATTGGATCTTCCACATCAAAAGTATAAATATTAATACGACTCTTTAAATACATTAAAAACTCATCAGAGTTGACGAATTCTTTTACTATCGAGTCCTCTTTACACTTGGTATAAACTTCAATCCAGTGATCAAAGCTTTCAACATCAACTTCATCACGCTTCCATAGATCAAGATCTAAAAAGCACTTACGCTGTTCTTTGGATAGCTTGGGTAAGACCTGAGCAACTTGATCACTTGTAGCATTTTGCAGAGAAATATAGAGGGGTTGAACGGGAACATTCTGAAGATTCATTCCCTTTTCAACAAGTTTTTCAATATCTTCATATTCCTTATAAGACTGGGCCTCAAAGAGAATATTTTGTAACATATTTTTTGGTGACATGATCACACTTGTACAATAAAGCTTAGAAGTGGTCTAGTAAAGATTGTCTAAATGTTGATTTTTACAGCTCTCTTAAAGCTTATTAACCGAGAATATCCTTGAGAGCATCTCTTTCTTTTGGATTGAAATTAAAGGCACCGGTAGAAAGAATTTTCTTAAGCTTTTCCTGAGTGGCCTCAGAATTGGGATCATTATCCTTTATATCTCCAAAACCGTCTGTACTCACTTCTTTATTACCTTTTTTATCGATACTAACCACCACATCAGGGTCTTTCTTTACCT
>CAJXHA010000136.1 GCA_913053615.1 uncultured Bacteriovoracaceae bacterium
TGTATTATCTTTAGAATGATTAGTTTTGAGTTTCTTTAATGTTCCGACAATCATGAAAAGATGGTATCAGCACGAAGTCCGTTTTGTACACCTTTAAAGATCACAGCAGCTGCGTTATGAGAGTGTAATGACTCGATATGCTCTAGCTCAACTAGCCAATCTAAAACCATTTCTTCATTAGCATTGAATACTTTAAATACTCTCTTAGTTGCGTGCTCAACAAACATTGGATGGGCACCATTTAAGATAGCGAATGCCTGCTCATCTTGTCTTTTAACTAAACTTTGAGTTTCAGTTGGAATAGCCTCTTTTAAAAGCATAAGTAGGTCTTCAACAAAAATCTCTTTATTTGGATTAATTTTAGCTGTTAAATTAAGTGTCGATCTTTGAGAGTGAGGAACGCCAATTCCACTTCCAAGAGTTGTCTCTCCATTAGCAAATTCTCTTTCATATTGCTTTGCCATTGAGAGCGAACATGGACAAGTTGAAGAGTACTCATATGTCATTTTGATAAAGAGCTCAAAACCTTTAAGTTCTGAGTACTTTGCAACAAAATTCACAGGATAGTATTGCCATCCCCAGTTATCACTTTTTAAAGACTTTTGCTTTAATGGATAGTTAAATTTTAGGTTTAACTGAGCGTCAGAGATCTTATCATCATCTGTTTCATCCATTAATTCAGTTCTATATCTTTCAATCATTCGCTTGAAAAAGCTGGCATCAACCACAGAGTTTAAAGTCTCTTGTTGTAAAATCGAGCAAAGTCTCGACATAGAAACACCATTTTTATTAGCATTTAAAGATACGAACATACTTGCTGTAGCGTCATGAGAGCGAATATCGCCTTCTCTGTTTCTTACAGTAATAGGTAAACGAAAGCGATTTATACCAACTCTTGGGATTGAAATAAGGTCCTCTGTTGGTAGTTTTTGAAAGTCATTAAGACCTTGTGAGTCTTTTAACTGACAAGAAATAATATCTTCAACTACTTTATTTTTAAGATTCGAAATTTCGTTATAACCTTGATCTATCATATGTATTCTCCAAACTTCAGCCCTTGTACCACAGGCTTTTAAAGTTCACAAAATATAACTCAAAAATAAGACAAATGTAGCCTTATTTTTTAGACAAATCATAAATAAGAATAATAATTACATAGACAAGCTTTCTGCGATGCTCCTTCATTATGAATAAGTATGAATAAGAGACGTGTTGGTGACGCAGCGTTTATTCACAGTCCCCCATAGAGCTATTAACGCAAAGCTTCTCCAAAGCCAAAATTAAGAAAGTATTTAGAGTCCACTTTATAGTTTAATACCTTGTAAATTAAGGAAAAGTGGTGATTTAATATGAGCAATCAAAGGATAAATATCTATGAAAAAGCTCAAAATTATTGTTCCAATAATTCTTACCATCATCGTCGTTGGTGTCTTTATTAGCCCTCTAGGAACACTTATTTCCTATCGTCTATTTGATCAATACCCAAAAAATAATTCAAAAACTCTAAAACTTGATGGTCTTAAAGAAGAAACCACGGTGATATTTGATGAGTACGGTGTTCCCCATATAAAGGCTCAAAATACACATGACTTAGTTCTCGCCACAGGCTTTGTGCATGGACGATATCGTTTATTCCAGCTTGATGTACTTAGAAGGTTTGCTTCCGGACGTGTTAGTGAGCTTTTAGGAGAGCAAAAAATATTAAACTCCTCTACTGTGATGTTTGATTTAGCAATGCGAGGATGGGGCTTTAGAGAGAAGGCAAAAGTTAACTTGGATGAACTACCAGAGCTAGATAAAGAAATCATTCAGGCCTTTAGTTCAGGGGTAAATCAGGCCATGAAAAAATACCCAAGTATTGAACATAAACTTTTAGGTGTAAAACCTGAGCCATGGCAATATGAAGACACTCTAATAGTCGGTCTATTACAAGCTTGGTCTATTACCCACAATTGGGAACAAGAGGCCGTAAAGTTTGCACTGGCACTTAATTTAGGAACTGAGGAAGCTCAAAAAATTTATCCCCATGATCCCCTTTATGATTATGGAACAATCGATAAGGAGAACTTTGAAGGTATCCTTCCTCCATCCTTAGTACCTGAGATGAAAGAGTACTTAGATAGCCTTGATATAAAAGAGAAGCTCACAACTAAAGTGAATACAACCAGTGCATTAGGTGCACTTATGCAAATGCGTCCCGCTGCCAGTAATGCATGGGTGGTTGGTGCAAGCCACTCCTATGGTGACAAACCTATTCTACACAATGATATGCACCTCTCGCATGCACTTCCTAGTCTTTTATTTTTACAACACCTCAAAACTCCTGAGTTTGATGCAATTGGAGCAACAATGCCAGGTCTGCCTTTTCTAATTGCTGGCTATAATCACCATGTAGCATGGGGAGCAACTAGTGCGGTTGCTGATGCGATTGATCTCGTGGTTGAAAAAGAAGATCCAAATAATCCTGGTCACACGCTTAATGAGTTAAAAAAGTGTGCGATCAGTGAGCGCGAAATTGAGATAAAAATAAAAGATGCCAAGTCAAAAAAGTTTAGAATGCGCAAGACCTGTAACGGAACACTCTTTAATGACATGTATCCTAGTTTTCTCCCTAAAGAAGCTCCGATGGTAGCAGTAAGGTTTCAGCTTCCAAATGTTCAATTAAGCTTTGGGCACCTTATGCGTGCGAATATGGCAAAGGATGTTTTTGAATTAAGAAAGCACTTAATGAATATACCAAGTCCGGTGCAAAATATTATGGCGGCAGACACCAAAGGAAATATTGGCTTTTTCCCTACTGGTTCAGTTCCTAAGCGCTTAACATACACAGGTGCTTTTCCCATTCCAGGTTGGCTTAAGAAGTACGAATGGATTGGTTGGCTTAAACCAGATGAAATGCCACATTCATTTAACCCGGCCAAGGACTACTTCGTAAATGCTAATAACCTAGTTCATAATCCACTTAAAAACTTTCCTGTTTTTCATGTGGATGCGGCACCAGAGTTTAGATTTAATCGTATAAAAGATCGCATTCTAGCTCATAAGCATTCACAAAAATCTTTACAAGAAATTCAAAAAGATAATGTTCTTTATCGTGCTAAGAAAGTTGCTCCCTATATTATTGGAGATTTAAAAACTAAGTATGATTGGAATAAAACAGAAAAAGCTGCTCTTGAAACACTTGCCAAGTGGGACTATAACTCTCATGCCAATTCAATTGGTGCAACGATTTTCTTTGCAACTTATCGTCAGGCCATACTCGATGCTCTCACAAATAAAGTGAATGCAGAGACTAAGTATGTCTTTCTAAAGCAAAGGTACTCTACAAATATTGTGGACCTGTGGTTTGAAAAAATTATGCATCCAGTATGGGATGATAAGAATACCAAAGATCAAATCGAAATCAGAACCGCTGCAGTTATTCAAAGTTTTCAAAAAGCAGTAAAAGATATTTCAAAGCAACTAGGTAGTGATGTTTCTAAGTGGTACTGGGGAAAGCTACATACCATTCAACCAAGTCACCCGTTTGGAAAGAAAAGTATTCTTAGCTTTATGAATCTTGCAAAAGCTCCACTCGCTGGAGGATTAGATTCGGTTTGGAAAGCACACTTTAATTTAAATGATGATGGAGCTCCTTTTAAAACCGTGGCCGGACCAATTCTAAGGCTTAGTATTGATCTTGCTAAACCAGAAGCTGCAGAGTACAGCATTGATACAGGTGAAAGTGGTTGGCCAAACTCTCCTCACTATGGAGATCAATATAAGAAGTGGATCAAAGGTGAACTTATTCCAATGCAATATGACTGGGAGCTTTTACAAGAGGCCTATAAGAAAACAACACTTACACTTAATCCATGAAAAAATTCATACAAAATATCTTTATCTATTTAATTAAGGGGTATCAATATTTGATATCCCCATTTCTTGGAAGTAATTGTCGCTTCCATCCAACTTGCTCTCAATATGCTATTGAGTGTTTTCAAAAGTATTCAATTCCTAAAGCAATAGTCAAAACTATCTGGCGAGTACTTCGTTGTCATCCTTGGAACAAGGGTGGAAATGATCCTGCTTAAAACTTAATCGATACTGCGATACTTTCTTTTCCAAAGAAATGAGTCAAAGAAATAATGACAAAAATTCAAAGCAATCACGAGAATAAAACTTACTGATAAAGTGAAGTGAAAGTTTTCATTAATAAAGTCTGCACTTTTAAAAAGCACAAAACTTATCAAAAAGATTGGTATATAAAAGAATAAGAACTTACTCTTATGATCTTGTAGATTTACTAAAACTAGATATTGAAGATTGTGAATCATATTGATTCCAATCCAAACCACTTCAAAGCTCACCTTATCAAAAACAAAGAGTGTAAAAAGAAGATATTGAATATTTTCAAAACTTAGAATATTTTTCTTGTCATATGTGATTAATAAAATTTTACGATAAATCACAAAACTTAAATGAAAGAAGTATATATAAAGAATTGGGGTTTCAATTGGATAAGTCCAGATTTTAAATTGAAAGAAAGTTAGGCTTTTTTGAGTAAAGAGAAAAATAAAAAACAGAAATCCATTAATTTGAAGATCCATTGCTTTATTATTATGTAAGTAGCTGCGACTGATTCCATAGTTTTGTCTGATATAATGAATAAACTGAGCGATAAAATAAATATTCATGATAAAGACTAGGTCTTTATAATGTGCAAGTGCTGCAAAAAGTGAAATCATTGCAATAAATACAGCGATACCTAAAAGCTTAAACTTAGTACTCGCAAATGCTTTCTTACTAAAAGTCGAAATAGTATGGGGATATGATAATGCCCAAAGATTGATGAGAAAAATAACACCAATGGCTTGAGGGAAAATCATGCTAATCCCAAAACTGAGAGTTAGCATTACCCAAGGTAATGTATTCAAAAGATGAAAATTCATATTAAACGTTCATTAATGTAAATAGGATAAAAAATCCCAAAAGTAGTAAGTTCTTCATATTAACTCATAGGTCCGTGATTAACTGGATTATTATTAAATTGTGGTCCAAACCATCCTGGATTATTCATCTGACAACTAGGACAAGAATTCATCCACATTGGTCTATATGGACTTGGCCCATGGGGTTGAAAGTAATAAGGCATTGGCCCATAAAAAGAATGATATTGAAGACCAGGATAAAAGTAATATGGATTCCCCCACGGTCTTCCATAATAGTTCATATTATTTACACACATAGTCCCACAAGATTGTTGTGGTCCTTGCCACCCTACTGCTGCAATTGCATAGGCCTTATTAAAAATCCCTAGTGACATAAGAATGATCGCAGATGCGATTATTAATTTTTTCCAAAATCTTAGAAAATAAGAAAAGGCCATAACTGCTAGAAATGAAAATTGACCTAGCATTCCTGATTCGATTGGTAATTGTAAACTTGGAAAAACCATACACTACTCCCTCATTTAATTGTAGCGAATTACTAAATGGACTTGTAGCAGGCGAAACTTACCTGTTTGTGAGAATTTTATGAGCTTTCAATTAGAGAATTTCTATTTTTCTTTTTTCAAAATTGATTAAGCACTGAGACTTATTAGGTATATTATCTAAATAATCACTACTTAGAGCTCCGACAAAGAATATTCCCCTCTCAACCAATAAGAGGCAGGGGTGTGAAAGTACTGATGCATAATTAGACAAGATGACTCGGGTACTACTTTTAAGCTTAAGAATATCATCAATTTTAAGATCATTTATAATTTGAATATCCTCACCAATGACTCCCCTAAACTCTCCCTTTCCAAGGTAAATTTTTTCTTCCGTTTTAAATCCCGCAGGCAACTCTGGCATTTCCTCAGTTTGACGAAGTTGTGAAGAAATTTTGATATGTTCATATGCACTCTTTAGAACCCAGCCTTTCTTTTCAATCGCGGCCACTAAGAAACTTTGCCAAGCACGTGCCTCGGCTGGAACTTTCTCATGCATACAATAAAGTCGAAAGTAATGAAGTAGTGATATCCAATTAAAAAAAACTTGCTCTATTTCATTAAACTTTTCCCGATTACTTCTAATTTTATAGGCCAAGTACTCAGTCTTTATTAGATTCAAAATTCCTTTTCGAAGATAAATATCCTTTTTTTGAATAAGTATCTTAAAGAGATCATTTTTAATATAGTCTTGAATAGGATGTTGATTAATATGCATTAATTGAAATAAATATACCTTTGCAGCAGCACTTAATCCAACTTCTATTAAAACAGCAGAATCTTCTTTTTTTTGTATTAGCTCCACTAAGGAGCTAATACTATTTATTAAATTCTTATCACCAGTCTGAGTCACACCACTTAAAATGAAGAATTCATTAGAACCCGTAACTTCTCCAAATACAAAGTTTCCCTCAATATAGATAGTTAAGTGAGTATGAAAAAAAACTTCTTCTTGTAAGACAATTTCATCTAAATCCTTTTGTGCCTGAAGCTTTTCTATAGCGATTTTTAATTCATTTTGGTTTTGAATTCCATGCTCAGTTAAACTTATGCCACTTTTTAAGGAGCTTTTATCCCCCTCTTCTTTAAGGGCACTTCTTAGGATTAACTTTGACTCAATTACTTTGTTATTCTCTAGAAAATCTTTGGCATTATACACTTTGGGAATATAATGAAGATAAGCATTATTATTTAAAAATTTAAACTTTGCACTCTTATACATGATCTTAGTTTATCTAATTTCGAAACAATTGGGGAAGAGAAAATGAAAAATCTTTTAACAATCCTTATTTTTATTTTAAGCACCACCCTATTAGCAGCAGAAGAAGCAAGTGAGCAAAGTTTAAGATCTAAAATTGGTCCTACTGTCAGATCTCCTCTCTTTATTGAGAATCACTTCTATTTTCTTTCAGCAGGTGGAGTTCTCATTAAAGCGAATTATAAATTTGAAAATGAAAAAATACTTTTTCAAACCAAACTCCCTACCGCATCTCCAATTTATCAATATGGTGATCTTATTATTTTTGGTGAAGGACTTCATAATCATAATGAAAGCTCTCTTTATATTTACAATTTAAAGAAAGAAAAGCTCGTAAAAAAGATTGAAGTAAGTGGGCACGTACAAAGAGCACCACTTGTTTATAAAGATCTAATCCTAGTGGGAACAGGTCCTGATGGCCTACATGCTTATGATAGAAAAACTTATGAGTTAAAATGGAAAATTAATAAGCATGAAAGTAAGTCATTACACGTAGACTCTAATCCAATTGCCTATAAGGATAAAATTTGCTTTACCAGTGTTTATGAGAGCAAACTTATTCTTTGTAGCAACTTAGAGGGAAAAGTAATCAAGAGCTTTGAGGCCAAGGAAAATCCAAAAGGTGAACTTAGCTTAGTTAAAAATAAACTCCTCACCCTAGAGACTGAAGCTGATATGATGAAGTTAAAGTTTGATATTCCATCTTTGGTAAAAATTATTAACCTTGATAATTTAAAAATAGAGAAAGAAATTAAACTACGTGGATTTAATTTCTTTAGGCCATTAGATCTAAATAATGATGAAGTTATGTACAATCTCTCAACTGGAGATATGATTACAATAAACATTACTAATGGAAAAATTGGTTATATTGGTGAATTTCCAGAGCCATTTGTTTCTACTCCTTTTATCCTAAATAGTTCTGTGTGTAGCCTAGGACTTATGGGTAAACTTATCTGCAAAGAGAAAGCTCAAGATCAATATGTGGTCACAAAGGAAAAGCGCTTTTTTGAATCAATTGTAGGTGAAGTTACCAATATTAATGGACGCATCTATGCTGCTAGTCGAATGGGTTATTTTATTTTTAATTAAATTGGATCTACATCAATTTTAAAACTGACATTACTTGGAGCAGAGTAATTTTGTTCAAAGGTACTAAGAACTTGATGTAATTGATTAATATCTTCACTCTTAAGCATAAGTGACCATGTAAATTGATTCGCCTTTTTTTCAATGGCATTAGGTGCTGGCCCTAGCAGTCGCACATTACCAAAATTATCACTAATAACTTTTCTAAGACTACTTGCCACATCACTTGATTCCTGAATCGCACGATCACGGAAACGAGAATTAAAATAAATCATCGCCATCTTAGTATAAGGAGGACAAAAACATATTTCACGCAGACCTAATTCATCTTGATAAAAGGCATCGAGCTTAGGACTTTGAATAAATTCAAATATCGTATGATGAGGATTCATGGTTTGAATAATAACTTCACTATCTGCACTAAAACGCCCTGCTCTACCGGCAACTTGTTTAGTTAATTGAAACATTTTCTCTGAGCTTCTAAAGTCTGCGTAATTAAGCATATTATCCATGCCTAACATGACTACCAAATTCACTCTTTCAAAGTTATGACCCTTGGCCAGCATCTGAGTACCAACTAAGATATCAATCTCATGATTATTAAAACGATCTAATTTATCATTTAATTGTTTTAGATTGGTAATTTCATCCCTATCAAATCGTTCTACTTTGTAATCAGGAAATTCATTTTGTAGAACACTTTCTATCTTTTCAGTCCCAAAACCTTTATTTAAAAGCGACATAGAACCACAATCAGGACATACATCGGGCAAAGGCATTTTAAACTCACAATGAGCACAGCTTAATAATTTCTTACTTTTAAAATAACGTAGATTATTATCACAACCACACTTATCATTTTTAAATTGATGTCCACAACTTCGGCACTGAATAAAGTGGGAGTAACCTAATTTATTTATAAAAACTAATACCTGCTCTTTGGCCTCGACTCTTTTTTCAATAGATTTTAGAGTCTCTTGCAAGATTGGATAAGTATTGTCGTTTTCTGAAAATTTATTCTTAGCATCTAAGAGCCTGAGTTTTGGAAAATGTCCACCACCGACTCGATCGGGTAACTGATAGTAATGAGCTTTTACTCCACCATCATGAAAACTTTTATAATTT
>CAJXHA010000137.1 GCA_913053615.1 uncultured Bacteriovoracaceae bacterium
TTTAAAAAACCGACAGCACTTTCCGGTTGTAGGTTATAAGCAAACTCCCTTAATAATTGAAATGAAAAAAAGCCCGCAATGGGAAAACTTAAGATCTCTGGAACTTTAATGAAAAATGAAATAAAAAGTGCCAGTGAATATAGTCCAATTAGCCAATTGGGAATAAAGTCAAAACATTGGATAGGTGCAAGCATGAGAAGAATCTTGAATATTATTTTATTTTGTATTCTCATTAACTAATACTTAAAAACTCAAGTGCATTTTGCCTATGAGTTTCTCCCTTATCTAATGGAAGGTAAAAGTTTGGAAGCTTTAATTCAAATTTTTGATTCTCCGTCTTTGTTTTCTCCACCAGGTAGGCAAGCTTGGATAGTCTAACTTCGTGTTCATCATTTAAGCGGTAGTAATCAAGACTTAAGCCCAGTGGGTTTTCATATGTAAAGTTTTTAGAATAAAGTGAATTCGTTCTAGCATATACCTTCCAATCAATTCTTTTGGAATTTAAACCCTGTTGATAGAGAGTGTGATGGCTAAATTCATCATTACCGATTGGGTTTATTTGTGCTTCATAGCTGTGTGAGTCTAGTGTATTCGCTATTGGTGTAGGATAGATAAAGAATACATCTTCTTGTTTGCGATAAGTCCATACATAGAATAGATGGTAAAGGCCGAAGGTGTAATATAAATAGTCACCATTTTGATACTTGCCACGCTTTAAATCTGGGCAGTGAAAAGTATTTTCTTGAAATGACTTTTTAAAATTATATTTAGTCTTATCAACGCTTCGATAATTAATTGAGACATTTTCATCTATTTCATGAATGACTAAGCGAAATGTTTGGGAATCACCCTTAATTGTCATTACTTTTGGGGTTTCTAGTTTCTCCATAATTTGATGGGTATGAAACATTGTCATAAGAAAGAAAATAAAGAGAATAAAGCTTATTAATAATGTGAAGTTATTCGCATAAGTGAGTCCTATAAGAAAGAGTGTGAAATTAATTGCAATATAGAGCATTCCTTCTTTAGAAGGAACAATATAGATCTTTGCATTTTTAATGATTCTATTCTCTATTGTTTCAAAGTACTTCATGCTCTCACATTGGTTTGAGCAAGAAGAGCTTGTGCCTTATCTTGTTCAACTCTAATATTAGACTCACCTGGATGTACTAAGCGATGGCCCACAACATATGGAAAAATATATTGTATATGCTCTGGCAATACACTCTTTTCATTTGATATAAAAGCATATGATTTGGCTACTTTAATGAGATCAATTCCACTACGGTTACTCAGAGGAAAACCATCAGACTTTCTTGAATTATCTAAAAGACGGTAGATATAAGCAAAAAGAGCATCATCTACATAAACGTTTTCAATTTCTTTTTTTACTGTATTAATCCATTGGCTAGATATCTTTTCTTTAACATCCACTTCAAGGCTTTGGCTTTTATTCTTTAACATTGTAAGAGTGCTTTGTTCATCAGGATAGCCAATTTCCATTTTCAATGAGAAGCGGTCTAGTTGTGATTCCGGCAGATCAAATGTTCCGATTTGTGCATGTGGGTTCTGAGTGGCGATAACATGGAAGTTTTGTGGTAGTTCATAGGTATTACCATCTACCGTAATATGTTTTTCTTCCATTGCTTGCAAGAGAGCAGACTGGGTTTTAGGAGGTGCACGATTAAGTTCATCCGCCATAATAATGTCACCAAATAATGGTCCTTGGTGAAAATTAAATTCTTGTCTTTGGGAATTATAGATAGATGTTCCAATAATATCTGAGGGTAGTAAGTCGTTAGTAAATTGAATTCTTGATAATTTCAGATCAAAAATTTGTGCAAAAAATTTAACTAATGTGGTTTTTCCAACACCAGGAACATCTTCTATCAGAGTGTGTCCACCGCTTAAGAAGTTGGCCAATGCCAATTTTAATTTTTCTTCTTTACCTGTAAGAAGTTGATTACCAGCTTTTAGGTATATTGCTAATTCATTCATTTTAACTTTGTCGACTTGAAGTCATTTTCTTTATGTTTCACACCAATTTTTCTATCCTTCCATTGAATAATAGATGCTTTCTTAGTTTGAACATTGTCCATTTTAATATAATTGGCATAAGTAAAACTCTTTTTACCTACCTGATAACTTTTAAACTTATCCATCACTGATTTTTTTAAAAGCTCTTCTCTTTTATTAAAGTACTCAGCTTTGATTGGTATTAACTTTTTCTTATCAATAGTTGAGATAATTTTTGAATACCCACTTTCGTTCTTAGGCCTTGCTTCAACTGTCCAAGTTGACTCATCTTCTTTTAATAATTTGTATTCATACTTATCAAGTTCATTACCTGCAATATCTTCGTAGCTAAATTCACTACCCATAAATGAACCTGACTGACCCGAAGATGAAATCTTTTTTATTTTTTTGAAACGTGGCAGATATAGCCATTGTTTATTATTATCAGATTTTTGAGACCAAGTTAGAAGTTTTGTTCCTTTTACATCAAGCGGCTCAACAAACTCAGTTATAGACTTATTTCCTTCTTCATTATTTTCAAAAACTTTAGATTCCATTACTCTTTCAATTTCTTCACCTTGAGCATTTATTAAAACAAGGGTCATTTCAGAAGAGCTACCAACAAAACCTTCACCACTTTTATCAACCTTCTCCATGACTTCACGTCCGGTAATTGCAAACACCAGTGTTGGTAATAATAAAAAAGAAAATAATTTCATAAATTTAACCCTTAAAAAAAGCGAATAACATTAAACAATATATTATCCGATTCTCTGATGGGTTTCAATCCGTAATAACTTTCAGCCAGATTATCGCTGTCAGGTTTAGCTGTCTCAATGACTGAGAGTGTTGTTTCTATTGTCCAATAATTATTTGCTCGCATAGAGTGCTTCATACTAAAAGCAGTTTCGTCATACTCTTGCAGGTCAGTTATAAGTGCAAATTGTAATTGATGACTTTTAAAATCATTAAAGTTGTGGCGATAACCTAACATAATGTCTCTTTGAAAAGCTCCAAGGGTGCGGGCTTCTTCATAGGTTACACCTAGTACGGTTGTATACTCGACTAAAAAAGTTGCTGAATGATTATTCTTATAATCATGTGCCTTCTCATAACCCAAAGTTACTTTTTGAAAGTCCAATTGTGTTGCTTGGTTTAGTGTATTTGGTGGAACAAAGAACTCAACTTCTAAATTATCAAAGTCAACTTTTAAGTACTCAAACTTTAAGAGAGACTCCCAAAATTCACCCTGTAAGCTTATATATGTTTGTTTGACTGGTTGATAGTATGGCCTAATATCAAGATCATCTACTGAGCTAGGGGAAACTCCTTGTGGCTTATCAATCACAATGATGGGGTAGGCGGTATCAAATTTGCGGGCATAGTGAAAATCAAACTCAAAATTATCAAAGAACTTTTTAAAGCGAAATATATATTGAGTAAAATCAGCATCGCCAGTTTCATTATTATCAATTAAAAACTCGGGATCCTGCAGATCAAATTGTATTCCTAAGCGATTACGCTTTTGTGCAAAATGACTTGCAGGTGTTTGAAAAATACTAACAAACTGGATAAAACTCTCTTCAAACTCATAGCGCATGTTTAAACTAGGTAAACCTAATCTTTCAGTGTCTGAGCTACTGGCCGCTAGGTTTCTAGCATTATAATTATCACCTAAGGTGAAAACTTCCATGATTGTCCAATTATAAACTTGATTTCCTAAGAGGGCGGTGAAGTTGCCTTTTTCGTATTTAATAAAGGCCTCTTCGAGGTTTGAAAAATTTCGATCTTTATCAAAGTAAGCTTCACGAACATAGCCTGCCACTTTAAGTGAGAAGATATCTTCCTCTAATTCAATATTAGCTCTTAAAAG
Organism: uncultured Bacteriovoracaceae bacterium; assembly: GCA_913053615.1. Taxonomy (GTDB): domain Bacteria; phylum Bdellovibrionota; class Bacteriovoracia; order Bacteriovoracales; family Bacteriovoracaceae; genus UBA845. Next base: position 3,890 of record CAJXHA010000137.1, read on the forward strand.
ATTGGAAACTTGGTAGTCATTATTATCCTCCTCATCATCCACTTGAAATTGACGATACTCAGTTGCAAATGAGCCACTATAGTCAACATCTGCTGAAGCATAGTGGCCAATTATAATGAGGAATAATGCAATTTGAATTTTTATTTAAATACCTTTGAAGTCGCTGATTTAAAATCATTCCAAGCATTTTTAGCATCTGATTTATCAGACTTTTTAAAAGCATTTACAATAGGGTCAATGGCCCCATAACGAAATGAAGTCAAATCCACATCATCTGCTAGGATTTGTTCCATTCTAATTGTGTGTTTTTTATGGTCATCAGCAAAGACTATTGCTTTAAATTTTGATTTGGTCTTTTTTAATAAAGTCTTAAGCATAACACCTTTATTAAGTCCGGCTGTCATAAAAACTCCATTCATATAGCTAACTGGTCTGGCTTTTTTGTTCCCACTAAGCTTCATCTCTTTTTTAGTTAGGCCATAACGTTGGTGATTTTTAAGCGTATAGGGAATATATGTTGATCCAAAACCAGCACTACTTCCAATAGCACTTTTTGAAAAATCTAATCCATTTATTTGCAAGGCCCTTTCTGTTGCATTTCTAAAGTCTGGTCCTCTTGATGTTAGAAGAATAACTTTAACACCCATGTCTTGAATTGACTTAATAGTTGCAACTGTACTTATTTCAGTAGGCTTCATATTTGAAAGTGCAAAAATTTGTCCTTGTATATCTAGTAATTCACTAAACTTTGTGGTCACACAAAACTCAGGTGCTTTTTCTGCTCCAATACAATTCTCACTTTGCCAATTCCACCATTGATCACTACCAAAATTTTGAGACATTTGCAGAGTCGTATTATCAATGTCTAAAACTAAGAGCGTATTTTTCGCTCCATATTTTTTAACTTTTTCGACAACTTTGGCTTTTATATCAGCATAGGTATTAGTCTCAATTTCAATGGCATGGACTAAGTTTAGTGTGATTAAGCTTAAGAGAATTAAATTTTTCATGTTGGATCCTTAAATATAAATTAATTATGACTTAATGAAGCAAATGGCATATTATTTGTCTAGCATTTAATAAAATTTTACAAAAGTTTAACTATGTTTCAAGCAAATGTTGCATTGGGTAAGAAATTAAAAGTTTCCAGTTGGCGTAAAACTGCTTTTGGTAGTTGGAGATCAACTCAAGACTCACAGGTCTATTGTCTGCAAACTATTAACGTGGAGAGTGCCTTAAACTTTGCTAATAAAAATGGTTTTAGTCTGACTCATTTAGTGGCACAGGCCTGTGCTAGGATGATTGAAGCCAACCCAGAGATTAATACTCTTATTCGTTTTGGAAATTTTTATCCCCGTCTAGAAACCAGTATTTTCTTTCAAGTGGCTTTAGATAAAAAAGGTAAGGATCTTTCAGGTCATGTAATTAGAAATATAGATAAACTTAATCTTAAAGAAATAAGAGCTGATTTAAGTGGGGCTGCCAATAAAATAAAGGCCGGTGATGATATTCATTATAAGAAGGTCAAAAAACAAATGAATTTTATTCCCACGATCATGTTACCAAGTATTATAGACCTACTGGGCTTTCTTTTATACAAACTAAATATTTGGACAAAGCTTCTGGGTACTCCCAAAGATTCTTTTGGATCTATGATGATAACTAATATTGGAAGTCTTGGTATGCAAAGGGCCTATGTCCCATTAGTGGCGTATTCTCATTGTCCACTCATACTTGCTATGGGGAAAGTTTATGAAAGAGTGGGAGTGAAAAATGGTGAGCCTTGTGTTGAGAAGGTTATGGACTGTTGTTGGACACTTGATCATCGTGTGCTTGATGGTGTCGTAGGTTCTAAGATGGCAAAGCGTTTTGAAGAATACTTTTTAAATTTAGAATTTGAAAAGGAATGCTCCACCAACACTTGATTGTGGATCAGCATTTACCCCATCACCTTGAATATAAATATTATAAATCGAGAGTCCGTTATTCTTATTAAACCAGATATTAAAACCTACAGCTCCATATAAATAAGTCATCTCTTCTTTTTCAACTTCAATGTTTCCAACACTATCACCAATCTCTACATCTCCCTCATCAGTATTCACGCTATTAAATCGTACGTTTGCAAAGACTTCAAAGGCCTCATTAAATGCAATCGATCCAATGACTCCAAGATAATAAAAATTAGTCGTTTCACTAGAACCATAGGCAAGCTCTCCCGCAACACTTGGTCCAGTTTCATTATTTAAAAAAGAATATTTGGCCAATAATGCAGATGTAGAGAACTCTCCAAACTCCATTACATATCCAAGATCTAGATCTTCACTAATCCCTGCGCTGGCCTTCATAAAGTAATTACTATTAGCATTACCAAATTCTGTAGCCACATTTCCAGCTCCTAAAGATTTACCCGAGTTTGTAGCATTAAAAGGAGCTAGAGAACATGAAGTTAAAAAGAGAAGTCCTAAAAGTAAGATTATGTTTTTCAAATTTCTACCTCTGCAAATATAGGGTAATGATCACTTGCGGTTTTAAAGTCTATATATTCTTGGTGGATTAAAGCATAACAAGTTTTCCCATTATCTTCATATTTTACTTTAACCATTGCTTCTTTCTCTTTGTCTTTGACTTGAGATCCACAACCAAGTTCAATACGCTCAAAATTAGGGTGAATTATTTTACCTCTTTTGATTTTTAAATCATTACTAGTCACTAGGTAGTCTAGCATTAAGCGAAATGGTTTAGGGCCATAGCCATTGCCTTCATTGGTAAAGTTCATTTCACTTTGTTTAATCCATGGATTTGTTTTATTTAAAATATTTTGCATAACACTGGCACCGGGATTATCTGTTTTAAAGCCCACATTCCAGTCTCCGGCAGCTATAAAGCTTTCCCCTTGAATTGGTGTAATGGAATTCAAATTTACATCAATATCTGTTTTGCCTGTTAAGTACCATTCCAAAAACCTTAATTGATCTCTATTGCGTAGGTAATTAGGAGATTTTTTATTTCCAAAGTGATAGGCAGGAACTGTGTGTAATGTAATTATATGAATTTTCTTACCATCTACTTCTATTAATGTGTCTAGAAAGTTTTTATCAAAAAGCTCCATATCATTTGGAAGCTTAGATCCATCTGCACCAGTAAATTTTGTAAGATCAATTTTGGGATTAAATGATTTCCATTTTAAAGTAGAAATTACACTTTCTTTGATGATTTTGAATTTCGTTATAACACCACTTGAATACTGATAGGGGAATGTTCCAAAGTTGACTTGATCTGCTAGCTCTCTTGCTCCTGGAGCATTTGGATTTACATTATACTCTCCTTGAGAGTTTTTCTTGGCCTCTTTGCCAGTGTTAGCTGGATAAAAACTAGAATTATTTAAATTCAAATCGAGAAGTTTATTAAGTTTAGCAAGGTTTTCTCCCTTAGTTGTATACTGAGCATTTGGTACACCTGGAGAGTCATATTGAATTTCATTAAAAAAGACTAAATCAGGCTTGTGAGCTTTTAGTATTTTTTTTACTTCTTTAAGTGGTGGACTAAGAGTTTTAATTTTTGTTGAGTCCAGCTCCTTAATATTAAAATGAACAATATTGATAGACTTTGCCATAGTGGTTCCAAGTAAGAAGAAAAAACATAAGAGTATTTTCATTAGTTTTTTCCTTTTTCAATTTTTACTTCTTTTCCTTCCAGAAAATCACAAAAAGCATTAATTGTTTTACTTACGCCTTCGTATACATTTGCCAACTTACCTGTTCCATACATATAAGCAGCCGTTGTAAAGAGTCTATTTTTTTCATCAAAGTGAAAATCAGTGATGGATTTTTTGAAGTGATTTGCACCCAACTCTTCTAAAATCTTTATTGTGTCCTCATCGTTACCAACTGTAACTTCTGGCTCTTTTCCTTGTAGTGTTAGCGCCAAGAGTGCTGGTGAAATACAAAGGGCACATATAGGTTTTTGGGTTGCATGAAAGTGGAGTATAACTTCATTAACTTTCTTATCAACTTTGGCAGTGGTTCCATTAAAAGCAAAGTCACTTAAATTTTTGGCAACTCCGAAGCCTCCAGGGATCACAAGTGCATCAAAGTTTTCTGCCACCAGATCATCAAGAGGATTAATTTTACCCCTGGTTACTCTTGCCGCTTCAATTAGAACGTTTCTTTTCTCAGGCATCTCTTCACCAGTTATATGATTAATAACATGATGTTGATCTTTATCAGGTGCAAAAACTTCAACACTTATATTTCTTTGGTCCAGTGTAAGTAGGGTAAAAAGACTTTCTCTTAATTCAGCTCCATCTAGGTGCCCCGCACCAGATAAAATGACGCATACTTTACTCATAAATAGCTCCTTCGCCGTCTGATTCATAATATTAAAAAAAAGTTAGTGTGCAAACCTTGACTTCAATTTTTATGATCTTATCTTGTGCTTAAGTTTGCATTCTTAAGGAGATTGCTATGTTTAAACGAATTGGTTTCTTTTTATTAACAAATATTTTAGTCATAATTACCCTTCAAGTAGTTGTATTTGTGCTTGAAAGAGTCTTTCAAGTTAACTTAATGGAAGCAATTGGGGGACATGGTTATTTGGCCGTATTCTCACTTGTTTTTGGTATGGGGGGTGCCTTTATTTCCCTTTTACTCTCAAAGAAAATGGCAAAGTCTATGATGGGAGTACAGATCGTAGATGGGAGAGGAGAGTATGCTGAACTGGTAAATATTGTGCATAGACTTGCAAAGCAAGCTTCTCTACCAAGCATGCCTGAAGTTGGTATTTATCACTCACCAGAAGTTAATGCTTTTGCTACAGGACCAAGTAAGTCGAATTCACTAGTAGCAGTGTCTACAGGTTTATTACAAAGAATGGATAAAGATGAAGTTGAAGGTGTGTTGGCACATGAAGTTGCCCATATACAAAATGGGGATATGGTAACAATGACTCTTATTCAAGGTGTGGTAAACGCTTTTGTTATTTTTATCTCCCGTGTTTTGGCCAATGCTCTTGCAGGTGGGGATGATGATGAAAGACCTAATCCATTTTTATA
>CAJXHA010000138.1 GCA_913053615.1 uncultured Bacteriovoracaceae bacterium
AGGCGAGAAGTAAACTTTATCATTCAATCTTTAAGCCACTTATGATTAAGTATCGTGATGAGTTTCACCAACGTAATAAAATGATCAAGGAATCTCAAATCTCTTATTGGAATAGTCTATTCTATCCTGATGCATATTTTTCAGAGGCCATTTTTATTGAATTATTAAAAGAAGGTATTAGATAAATAAAAAAGGAGCTTAATAAAGCTCCTTTTTTTTCACATTAATTCAATTACACGTGCTACAAACCACTTACGTACTTCTGATCTACTCTTGTAACTCAACTAAGTTTTTAAGATTATCCATATATCCAACAATTCCGTATAAAAATCCTGTCCCTAAAAAACCACGACTACGTTTAACCCATAGAAAATCTGGTCTTTCATAGCTTAACCAATGACCACCAATAATATTTCCCGCACGATCAAGGTCTAAGATATACTTCATTGTTTTAGACGCTGATCTATAATTACTAGTACCATTTGTTTTCTCGGCCCATGCATAAAACTCATCATCAGAACCATCATGTCTCCAGAACATTCTACCACCATCGTTTGCATAGAATAATTCTGTTTCTACTTCAACTTGTTTAACAGTTCCAGGAGTTTTCATCACATAAGCTTCACTTAGATCTTTAATTTTAGATGTGTACTTATAAACTGGCTGATTCCATACTTCTTTATCACGTACCATTTCAGCAACAAAACCAGTACTTTGAAGACCAAGCATATTTGTCATTACTATGTGAAATGCACCAGCATTGGTATCTTGACACTCTGGGCTTACGGCCTTAACAACTGTTTTACCATTTACGATTTCTTTATAGTATTCTTTACCATCTTTAATGAACCAAGCTTCTTTTGGAAATGGATCCTTACATCTTTCACCAACTCTTGAAGTCATATTCTTCTTAGCTGTTCTCCAGTTTCTAGTAATAGAAGCATGATAATAACTTAATAATGCTTTTAGATCAGATGAATTAAAGTTGATCTTAATTCCATTAGCAGCATATGAAATTGGTTGAGGCTCTTTAAATTCAATAGCAGCAGATGACCAACCATTACAAATTCCTTCCCAGTAAGCTTTATAAGGACCTGTAAGATCTAAAACATCTTTTGTTAAGCGCATATTGAGTTTTTTACCAGTCATTAAAGCGATGTAAATATCGTACTTTTCTGCAGCTGATAATTGATCTCTTTCTTCTTGAGACATTGCTCTAATATCAGCTAGTGAATCTGGTCTTTTAATATCAAAGAAATATCTCTTATAGTCTTTTGCCTTTTCATTATTTACTGAAAGTTTATCAGACTCAAGACTTTGGATTTTAGAAATCATATCATTTACTTGATTTGAACTTAAATCAGCATCAAATAAATGAGTCTTTAATTCTTCAATCTCGGCATTAATATCGTCCACTTGATAGTGAAGAGTTGCAAAGCTAGGAACACCTTTATAAAAGTTATTCCATCTAAATGCGATACCACCATATACATGTGGAAAGAAAGAACTTGCCCATGGAGTTTTATCTGCTGATAATTCTGCATTTAACGGCATATTCTTTAACTTATGAGTACCATTTGGAACAATATACTTAGGGTCGTTATCGCCTGTATAGGCAAGCAAACTTTGTGAAGCCACAACAAGGCTTAGTGCGACTAGGGTCTTTTTCATATACACTTCCTTTAAAAAAATAAGTGCAACCTAACTAACACATGTAGAATTTTTTAAAAGATAAAAAAGAAACCACAGAACATTTTACACACCGCAGCAAGAATGGCAAAAATGCAACTAACTAGCCGAAATTACTAGGCTACCTCTTTGCTTTTTGAGAGTAGCTCTCAAGACCAATTCCCTTAAGTGCAAACTTTACAAAGTTCAACAGACCCTTAGTAAATGCATATTTAGTCATTAGTGAAAATCCAATATATTTCTTCTCTGTGTATGGATACCAATTAACTTCTATTTTAGATGAGTCAGCATCGATTAGAACTGACTTTGAAATAGCAAAAGAGCGAATACCACTAATTCCTTTATAAGTACCAATACCAGAATACTTTCTTCCTCCAAAAGGAAGGTATGGATTTCCCTCAGTTAGCATAACATTATTCACTGATACGTTACCTACGTTTAATTCTCTAGTCACTCGATCACATTTTGCTTTATCTTTACTCCATAGTGAAGCTGATAGGCCAAGATCACTAGCATTAATGTCATCTATAACTTCTTTTTCATTAGTAAATTTTATTAAAGGTAATACCGGTCCAAATGTTTCTTCATTATAAATTAACATCTCCTCACTTATATCTTCTAGAACTAGTGGAGGAATGGCATCACTTTCATAATCCCAATTATTACCTGTTAAGAGCTTAGCATTTTTACTTAAAGCATCCTTTACATGTTCTGCAACTATTTTCGTTTGCATATGCGAAGTCATATGTCCAAAGTCACCATCTTTACTAATCTCTTGCTTTAAAGAGCGCACTTCATTTAGAAGTTCTGTTTTAAATGCTTCATAGACTGCACTGTGTACATATATTCTTTCAACCGAAGTACATGATTGACCTAAATTTGTTAATGCTCCCCACGCGACCCCTTTGGCAGCTCTTTTAAGGTTGCAGTCTTCAAATACAATACTTGCATCCTTACCACCTAACTCTAACTCGACTGGAATGATGTATTGAGCAGCTTGTTGCATAATCTTTTTTCCAGTATTCACAGAACCAGTAAAGAAGATTTTATCTGGCCTTTGATCGATTAATTGTGATCCAACTTTTCCGTCTCCATAAATGACTTTAATAAAATCTAGATCAATTCCAGCTTTAAGTAATAAGTCCTCAATCAGTCCTCTTAAAGGAGTCACCTCAGATGGTTTATAAAGAGTAATATTTCCACAAATATATGATGTTGCGATGGGTACAATCGCTTGATAAAAAGGATAGTTCCAAGGAGAGATAATAAGCATTGTTCCAAGTGATTCATAATATACTCTGGACTTTTTTCCAAGCAGAGCAATAGGAGTTTTAATCTTTTCATCTTTGAGAGCTTTCTCAGCATTATCGACTAAGAAATGTAAGTAATCCAGCACTCCAAAGAACTCAGAAACAAGTGCATCTCCAGCGGACTTCTTTGTATCTTCTTGAATCTTTTTAATAATAAGTTCTTCATTATCTCTAATAGTAATTAATAGATTTTGTACCTGTTTTACTCTAGAGGATAGCGGAATATTTCTAAGTGCTTTTTGATTTTTCTTTGCATTGTTAAATATTTCCTCAATTTGCTCTTGATTTGGATTTTCAATTAATTCATTGTTTTTTACTTTTTGAAGCATAAGGTCTTCCTCTTTCATATTGATTTGAGTTGCATAATTTAGTTTATTAAGTATTTCTTGGTTTTGTTCAGAGTTATTTGAATAATAAAGAGTAAAAACAGGTCCCTTTAACCCCATATTAAGTAGTCGAAATGGACTTCCTATAGGACCGTTTACTGTCGCCCCTTTCTCTATAATTAAGAGAAGGACTTTAATTATAAACTTTGGAAGGAGTGAAAGAATACTAAGAAGAATAATTAAGCCTTCTCGATCATCTTTTGGTAATTCTTTAAGCATAATATCTATTTCTTGTAGCTGTTCTAATTGAGAAAAGCTAGGTAGATCTTTATCTCCCGGAATAATAACCGTGCCTAATTTTATAAGACCCTTTTCTGCTCTTTCACCTAAGTATAAAGACTTCATGATACTTCCTTTAATATCTTCTCAGAGGCCATTAAAGATTGAGCCATGATAGTTAATGAAGGATTAATCCCAGGAGCACTAGGAAATATGGATGAGTCTGCTAAAAAGATGCGTCTTGATGAGTGTAGGTGAAAATTTTCAGTTGTCACTGATTTAGAGTCACTACTTCCAATTCCACATCCTCCCATTAAGTGCAGTCCAATACCAAATTGGCCATCAATAATCTCTTTGGCCCCTGTACTTTTAAAAATATTATGAATCGCCTCTAATCCTTTTTGCTTAGTCTCAAGATCGATACCTTTTAAATTCTTTATGATCTTAACTTTTCCTTTTGAATTAACTTTTATCTCTCCAGGAATAAAATCTCTAATAGCAACTTCAATACATGCTATTTTGCTTATATCTTTCATTCGCTGCATATGGCTTTTCCCAAAACTTGGGATCAGCATCGATAGAGCAACAGGTGGTCCAAAAACATTCTCTAGCTTAAAGTTATTCTTTCTAAAATTTGCATCATCAGATTTCATGGCCTGAAAAGGTCCTTTATGAGAGTTAATGACTTCATCATAAAAAGCTAAACTCATAAACTGTGGATGTGTATAAAAATTCTTTCCAAGAGCTGGTAGTTTTTTATCAAAGCCCGACATCTTTAAGATTTTTGTATTACCAATAGCACCACTTGCAAGGGTGATATATCCAGACTCAAATGTGTATTGCTCATTAAACTCATCAACTGCGCTCACATAGCACTTATTAAATAAGATCTCTATTTTTATGACAGTCATTTTATCCCTAAGTTCTAACCCACCATCTAAGGCCTTAGGTAAAGCAGTAATGGCACTACTTTGTTTAGAATCTATACGACAACCATTGAGACACTCAATACAATCATTACCTTTTTCGTACTGACAGTTCTTCTGAGCTCTGACTAAAGGTGCACATTGATATCCATTTTTTTCAAAGCCTTCTTTGAAAATCTCAGCGTTTCTATTTCTAAATTCCTTAGGGATTTCTTGAGTGGGTACATTATTTAAAACTTGCTCATAATAAGGTTGAAAGTTTTCTTTTTTAAAAAAGTTAAGCTTTGACTTCTCTCTCCAAGCATCAAATGCAATATCATCAAATGGATCTAATAAAGCTTGATTGACAATAGAACCACCACCTACAGCTTTGGGTCTTAAAAAACCAATATCAGCTCTTGAATTTAGCTCAATTCCACCAGACCAGTATAGTTTTGAATTTCCTGTTAATTCACTTCTTGGATATGTATGTCTTTGATAGTGCTCTCCTGCTTCTAGTAATAAGCACTTCATTCCTTTTTGAACATACTCATTGGCAAGGAAACACCCTGAAGGACCTGCACCAATAATAATCATATCATACATATACGTACCTTATAAAAAGCAATGGCCTTCACCACGATAAGTTTTAAACTCTTTTATTTCTTCATCAGAGATAAAGTATAAAGAATTAAAACGCTCACATAACTCACCGGCCTTAGCATGCCTAAAAAACTTTAACTCACCTAAGTTAACTTTTTGATTTGTTCTAAATGGAGTTTGTACTTCACCAAAACCTTCTTCTTTAATCATTTCCATCTCATGGGTTTGATACGGTTTAGGATGCTTGTCTCCACTAAGCGCACCACTTGCTATATATCCCCCACCTGCCAGGGTAAAAACCTGGTCTTTTGGATTACGGGTGACTTCCAGTGCGAATCCCATTGCAGGCTCTAAATGAAAGCTTGTATAATAATCAAATAGTCCGGGAGCATATATTCCAGAACCCGCTGCAAGTTCTGTTACAGAGGGGTCGTCCTTGGTCTTATGCAAGCTTCCTGTACCTCCACCATTTACTAAATCTAATTCAATTCCTTGGGATTTAATATAATCAACAATGGCCACTCTTCTTTGAACCACTTTTTTCCAAGTAAACTTTTGAAGTATTTTAATGGGAAAATTTAATAGTTTTTGAAATGGATTATTATCACCCACTCCTGCAAACTGAGCTTCATAACCCATGACTGCTTTTAATTCTAAATTAGAAAACTCTTTAAATAGATCAACAAAGTTCTTTGCCTTAGCAAGACTATTCACAGATGAACGATAAACTCCAAAATAAACCAATGGAAATTTAATTGATAAGTCTATATCAAGGGAAACCTTTAAATTCTTTCCATATTTTTTACCAAGCTGATCTAAAGCACTTAGATGTTCTTTACAATCTGCCATAAAATAAACTTTATCTGAGTCACTTAGGTTTTTAATTAAATTTTCTAAACTAGATTCTCTGATATAAGGATAAGCAATTAATAGATCATCAATACCTTGTTCTTTTAACATCAAAGCTTCATCTGGATGAAAACACATTACACCTTGAAATAAATTCTCTGAGTGATTAAGCAAATACTTTATCACTTCCACACATCGAATGGACTTACTCGCTAAACGAATTTTTAAATTCCCAGAGCGTTTTTTTAAGTCTCTAAGATTGTGATCAACTTTCTTTTTATCCAAAAAAATAAATGGAGCTTTTAATGCGTTTAATTGTGTCTTTATCAAAATTTAGCCTTTGCCCTATTATAAGCAAAAGCGACGAAGTTTAAAATCCGATAAAAGATTTCTCATGTAATTTCTGAAGAAAATTAAACCAATCTTCTAACATCTGGGATTGATAGAGCTTAGATTGCTTAAACTCATCAATTTTAATCTGGTATTCGAGAGATGATGCAGGAAACCATATGCCAAAAGCTTTAAAGAATCCCCTAAAATACTCACTATTTTCAGAGAAGTAATCCTTACCATATGTGAATTTAATTATAGATTGAGAAAGTGTCGCTAAGGCAATATTTAAAGCATCATAAATGGCCCACTCTTCTTTCTCATAAAAGTATTCTTGCAATAACCTTAAACTAGTAGAGAGATCACGAGAATTTCCTAAAAAGAAAGGTGAATTATTAATCTTTTCTTTTAGAGCAATTTTTTCAAATGGATGAGAATCTAAGTAATCTCTCATCATGGCAGCTACATCATTAAATTCATCGACAAAGACATTTACTAGTTCGTGAGTATTTACTGCACTCATTGTTGCACTTGTATTTTCCATTTCATTCGCTGAATTAATAAAAACTTCAGGAATCATTTTTGCCAAATCAAAAGGGCTTGTCTCACGAGTTATCTGTTTAAAGATTAAATGATAAGGAAGTCCTCTAAAATTTTGAATCTGAGTACTGCCTATAAAATACTCTACCTGATCTTTTACTTCCACAGCTGTTTCTATCGTTTGCATCAGACATGCATCCATTGCCAAAAGAGAGACTTTCTTTTGATTATAGCTTTCAAAAAAACTTAAGGCTTTGTTTAATTCGAGAATACTTAATTTACCTTTGGGATAATCATCTAATGCAACCCCTCCAAATTGAGCATTACGAGTACTTGAAAAACCTTCACCATGTCCCCAAATGAGAATTGCTGTTTTTAAATTTTTATCATTATTGCTATAGCGAGCGATAAAGTCTTCTAAGCTATCTTTTTGATTTTCAAATTCTCTTTCAGGAAATTGTTGTAAAATATTTAAGTTTAAATCATCAAGTGAAACCTGCTCGAGTTCCGATAATTTCGTAGGAATTAAACGCTTTGAGGGTTGAATTTTTATATCTCTTATTCCATCACGCTTAGGAGTATCAAGCCTAATAATAACTTCTAAAGAATCGTCACTAGGTAAGCTAGAGCTCATCTCAATTAGGTCCCATTTCGCGTACTCATAGAGATCATTATCAGCTTGCATATATATTAAAAACTGCCAGCCAGAACGTGCAAAAGCACTCTCAATGAAAATCACTGAGAGTGCTAATATTAAGTATAAGTATTTTTTCTTACTTGCTAGCTTCACGGAAAAGAGCTTCTACAATTTTTCCAATTGGCTGAGATCTTTCAGATGCATATGGAACTAATTGTCTAAGTCCTGAGTGTGATAGTAATTCTAGTGGAAACTCTTCCATTTGAATATACTCATCTGCAACTGATCTTGCATGAGAGTTTTCATATGGAGTCCATAAGAAGTCTGGGTGCTCATTAGTATACCATTCACCACCAATAATATTACCGTATGTATCTAGTTCTAAATCATAAGTATAGTGAGCAGAATGAAATGCATCATTATATTCAAAGTCTTTCTTATCTTTACTTGGCATTGTTTCAACTAAGTATTCAACTTCCATAACGATACCAACAATAAACTTAGCTCTACTACCTCTATACTCTTTAAACTTATCATCACTAAAATCTTCTACTGCAACAATTGCCTCTTCAAGAGTATCAACTTCATCCATAGTAATAGGGTTGAAATATGTATATTGATATGAAGTTACTGGGTGATTCCATACTTCGTAGTCAAAAGTAGCATCCATAACAAATGGAACTTTGTTTTTTCCAACTTGACTCGTTACAGTCATGTGCCATGAACCAGGGTTATTATCAAAACACTCTTGGTCTAAAATTCGGCCATTACTATCTGTTTCAGGATCTTTTGTATTACAACGCCCACCAACAAATTTATTACTTTGAATTCCTTTCCCCCAAAGTAAAGTACCAAGTGCTTTAAGGTCTGAAGGTAAGAATTCAATTTTTGTAGCTTGATCTGCAGCTAAAACCTCAATAGATTTAACTGGTCTATCTAACATATATGAAGCTGGTGCCCATCCATGACAAAGTCCCATCCAGCCTTCAACTTTACCAAAGTTATCTTGGTAATAACGACCTGCCTCTAATTGAGTTTTAGTAAGAGTATAATTAGTATCTCCAACTAATAAGTCATATTTTTCTGATGGAGATAATTTACTTGGATCCGCTGGAGTTGCAGGGTTTTGCTCATTGTACTCAACAAACCACTTCCAAACATCTTCTTCACCTGGATTGGCCCTAGAATAAGCTCTTGTCATATCTGTATCATTATAACGATAAGAAAGTTGTCCAACCGCAATCGGCCAATACCAATCTGACCAAGGTTGATTAGCAACCTTACCTTCAGTTAAACCCATTTCTTCTATTTTCTTTAAGTTTCTAATTACTCTTCCAGTCACTAAGTTGCTTGCCTGGTCTAAGCTTTCAATAGGAGCTCTACCACTAAGAACATCTTCACCGGGTTCAATATCACCTAGACATACTTTTTTCGTACCATCTGCACTTAAG
>CAJXHA010000139.1 GCA_913053615.1 uncultured Bacteriovoracaceae bacterium
CTTCCGATCTTATAAGTTCTATATTTTTACTAATCACCCACATGTCTTTACTCACGGTCGTGGTAATGAGAGAGGACGTGATGACTTGGTTGATTTTCAAAAAGAAGATGCTGCTAAATTAGACTTTCCCCTTCATTATATTCACCGAGGTGGAGGCTTAACATTTCATTATCCAGGTCAGTGGATTGCTTATCCTATACTTGCAGTAAAAGAAGACTTCTCCCTAGATGATCATATGTGTTGGTTGTTAAAAGGGGTTAGAGAAGTTCTCACAGAATCATTTAATATTGATAATGTCATCACAGCAAAGAAGTTGATGGGTGTTTGGCGTGAGAAGAAAAAGTTAGCTAGTATTGGCGTTGGCTTAAAAAGATACGTTACCCTGCATGGACTCGCACTGAATCTCAATTATGATGAGAAGATGTTTGGTGCAATTCAAAAAATAAATCCTTGTGGGATGGAAGCATCAACATATATGAGTGTTGATAAAGTAATTCAAAAAGAAAATTTACTTGAAGAGTTTCACCAAGCATTCTTAAAAAAATACTTACTCTAAAACTGGTACATCTCTATTTATTGGCTGACTTAAACTAATAAATGACTCTGTTGATTGAATTGCATCAATGGCCTGTAACTTATTTGCCAAAAAGAAATGAAAGTCTTGAATATTCTTTGTATGCAACTTTAATAGAAGTGCATAGTTTCCAGTTGTGTAATGGGCCTCAACAATTTCTGGGAGTTTTTTTAATTTTTCAATAACTGCGTTTAGGTCACGACTGCTCTTAAGGTGAATACCTAAAATCACAGTAACGTCATATCCAAGCTTGGAAAGATTGATGACTGCCTTGGAGCCCTCAAGCACTCCCATTTTTTTAAGTTTATCTATTCTTTGATGGATTGTTCCACCACTAACGATGAGCTTTCTAGCGATTTCAAGGTAAGGAATACGAGCATCCTCAAGTAATTGGCTTAAAATCTGCCTATCTACAGTATCAATTTGATAATTTTCACTCACTTTTTACACCCTTTTTTGAGGTTTTGTTACTAGAACAAATGTTTAAATACCATATCGGTAAAAATAAAGGAATATTAATATTAATTATTGTTAAAAATGCCAAATAATCCGATAATTTGATAGTCGCAAGGAGGATGTATGTGCGGATTTGTTTATTTTCACCAAACTAAATTAGCTAAGGAACAATTTGATAGGGCCTTGGAATCAATTCACCACAGAGGACCAGATGATACTGAGTCAGGTGAAATGATGGGTAATCTATTTGGTTTTAAACGTCTTGCGATTATGGATCCTACACATAAGGGAGATCAGCCTTTTAAATCAAGTAGTGCAATGGTTATGTGTAATGGTGAAATATATAATTACCAAGCATTAAAATTAGAGTTTAGCTCTTACGCTTATACCTCAAAGTCAGACTGTGAAGTTTTATTACCTCTTTATGAAAAAGGTGGCATTGAATTAGTAACTTCAAGAATTGATGGTGAATACGCTTTTGTTATTCTTGATAAAAAATCAGGTGAGTTATTTGCGGCCCGTGATCCAATGGGAATTCGTCCTTTATTTTATGGAAAAACTAAAACTGGTGAGGTTGCTTTTGCTTCTGAGGCAAAAGCACTTAAAGAAACATGTACAGACATCGTTCCTTTTCCTCCTGGATGTTATTATACTCAAGGTGAAATCAAATCATTCAATGATCTTGCTCGTGACTATACCTATGTTGATCATACTATTGAAGAGGTCACTCAAAATATTCATGACCTTTTAGTAGAGGGTGTAAAAAAGAGATTACAATCAGATACTCCGATTGGATTTCTATTAAGCGGTGGACTTGATTCATCCCTAGTATGCTCAATTGCTCAGAAGCATTCTGACAAGCCAATTAGAACATTTGGAATTGGAATGAGTGAAGATGCAATTGATTTAAAATACGCAAAAGAAGTTGCAGACTATATTGGTAGTGATCATACAGAAGTCATTATTACTCGTGAAGATGTACTTGCAAGCCTAAGTGATGTTATTAAGCATCTTGAGTCTTGGGATATCACAACGACTAGGGCCAGTGTTGGAATGTATTTAATTTGTAAATATATTCGTGAGAAAACTGATATTAAAGTTCTCCTTACAGGAGAAGTTAGTGATGAGATCTTTGGTTATAAATATACTGACTTTGCACCGAGTGCTGATGAGTTTCAAAAGGAAGCACAAAAAAGAGTAAAGGAACTATATATCTATGATGTTCTTAGAGCTGATAGATGTATTAGTGCACATTCACTTGAGGCAAGAGTTCCGTTTTCTGATACTGAATTTGTTGAGTATGTAATGAGCATTGATCCTGCTTTAAAGATGAATAGTTATGGAAAAGGTAAGTACCTTTTAAGAAAAGCTTTTGAAAAGGGTGACTATCTTCCAGAGAGTATTCTTTATCGTGAAAAAGCAGCTTTTAGTGATGCTGTAGGACATAGTTTAGTTGATACAATTAAAGACTATGCAGAGAAACTATACACTGAAAGTGAGTTCAAAATGCTTACAAGAAAGTACTCATTTAAGACTCCTTTCACTAAAGAATCATTATTATATAGAGAAATTTTTGAACAATTTTATCCTAAAATGGCCAAATTAATTTGTGACTATTGGATGCCAAATAAAGAGTGGGAGAACTGTGATGTAACTGACCCCTCTGCCAGAGTACTTCCAAATTATGGTGCTTCTGGTGTTTAGTTATTGATAACTTTTCTCATTTATAATGGGCCATCTGGATAGATGGCCTTTTTTTATTTCTTTTTCTAACACTTAATTGAAACTCTTATTTCTTAATGGCAATGTATATTGAACTTTAAGGAGTGAGTATGAAGTTTCTGTGCATTGCAGTTATGGCTGTCTTATTATCATGTGGGTCTAATGGTGGCTCTGGTGGAGGCGGCGGTGGAAGTCGTGGGAGTCTGGTAAAGCCAGTTCTTACCAATGAGATTACTCAGGAGACAGTAAAGGCAAATATTCTTGGTGCATATGACAATCTATCTAATATTGAATTAGGAATGACATTTACAAAAGTATTTGACTGTCAGATGGCTGCTCCAGGACAGAGTGCAAGATCATATCGAGAATTAATTTATAAACTTATTGATTTTGAAGCAAACACGGGAAAGTTAAAATTTCTAGTTGAGGTTAAAACAAATAATGACCCTTATGAATGCCTAAGTGAACTCTATACTAGTGGAAAACATTATATTGTTAATACAACGATGCCCTCTGAGAATGATTTAGACTTTTATCTAGCTGGCTATAAATCATTTTATTCTGGAAGATTACAAAATAGAATTCCTGTTGTTGTTATGAAAACGTCAGAGACTCAGGATGGAGTAAAGTTTGATTCAGAGTTTGGTCTTTTATTAGATAGACCTATGCCTATGGCATTTTACAATGAACTGGATATGATTTTTGTTTCTGAAAATGTACAAGTCACAATTCAATCATACTCAGAGCAAAGAGGAAGTATCTTGGACATGGATACCAGTTTACTGCCTGAATTTAATGAAGACTTTTTTAAGGCCAATTAATTAAATAGGGGGTCATTATGGCCCCTTTTATGAAAAATTTTTATATCTATATTTCAATTTTCTTACTTTAACTTATTTTCTTATTTACTCACTTTTAAATAAACAAATTTATGATACATAAGCATGGAAGCGGAGTTTTTATGAAAAAAATATTCTTAGCAACTTATATGTTGTCCTCAGTTGCTTATGCAACATGCTATCAGAGTCCAGAAACTACTTGTTTAAAGGATAAGGACTTAGACTTGGTTATGACTTACACCACTGGCGGTTGTTCACCTCCTGGAGGTCCTGTGACTCACTTTTCTCAGATGCAAATAAGTTCTATAAGTGATCCCTCAAAGAAGTTGGTTATTCAAAAACCGATGGGGCCTCGAAATGTAATACTTAAGCAATCTCTATTAGGAATTATTCCTCTAAATCCTATTAATGATTTAGAAAGTATTTTAATTATTCAAAAAGATATTAATGGGCATAAGTTAACTTTAAAGTCAGATGCTTTTCCTAGTTTAGATACGCTGGTTAATACACCAATTAAATATAAGTGTGAAAAAGTAGATTTAAAGTGGGGGAGAAAAATGGTTCGCCCACCAGGGCCTCGACGAATTGAAATGTAGTTAAATTTAAAGCAATAAAAAAGCCCTCATAAAGAGGGCTTTTTTGTATATCTTGTATTTCTTTTTCTTAGATTGCTAAGTAATAATCCTTAAGCATTTTTGCATCTTCTTCAAGGTTTGGAGAGTTACAAATTACATAACCTCTACAATCTTTTTCTTTTAGTGCTTCTAACATTCCTTTCCAATTAAACTCAGAGTCTTTAAGGTTTAAGTGTTTTAAGTCACCTTTAGAGTTTGAGCTAATTCCTGAAATATGAATATGCATGTTCTTCAATGCATCTTTACCAATTTCACCCTCAAGCTTAGTAAGAACATCGCTGATTGCTTCTTTAGAGTTATACTCACCAGTTCTAGCGTAAAGGTGAGAGAAGTCCATACATGGCTTAACGCTCATTACATTCTTAGTTAAAGTGATTAATTCATCTAGTGAACCAAACTGTGATGTTTTTCCAGTTAGCTCTGGTCTTAACTCAATTTCAATATCTAATCTTGAAAGTCTTTCTTCAATTACGTTCATTGATTTTTCAACAAGATCAAATACATCGTAAGGAGAATCTTTCATATAGAAAGCAGCGTGAAAAGTCATAGATTCAGCACCACAAAGATCAGAAATTTTTGCAGTTTGAATAATTCTTTCAACTGAAGAATCAATTTTATCTTGTTCACGAGCGTTTAAGTTGATGTAGTAAGGACCGTGTGAAGTAAGTGGAATTCCAAGTTCGTATGATGCTTTTCTCAAAGCTGAAGATACTTCTTCTTTCATTCTTACACCGTGTGCGAATTCTAATTGCATACAGTCTAAGCCTAATTCGTGAATCTTTTGAACACCCTCAACTGGATTGTTCTTTTTCACTGTACAATTAGGTACTCCTGCAGTTCCAAATAATAGTCGATCAAATGACATGTGTGCTCCTTCCTAACTTATTACCCTTTAATTAATCCCTATTTAAAGCAAAGCTTAATTACCCAATTAGCTTTGGCCTTTAAACACGAAGAACACCCGGATCCCAAACCAAGTGAATCTTCTAGCTGACTAAGATCATTTGAACTTAGCTGATTTGCGTCAATGAAGGATTGAATATCTTTTAAAGAAAGAGAATTGCATTCACAGATTAATTCATCATGTGAATTGAATTTATTCGATTGATAGTCTCTTAAATCCCCTAAGGCTTCCCATTCTTCAGAGTCCATTCACATCCCTAACGCTATAATCATTCAGCTCAGGCTTTATAGCTCCAATCTGGAAAAAAGTCGAGTGCGTTGCGCAATACGTGTAATAAAGATAGGAAAAAATCTATTTATGAGTAAAATAGATATATTAGCAATTTCTATAAAAAGATAATAATCTAAATATATGAAAATACTTGTTTATTTCTACCATTTATTTATT
This sequence comes from uncultured Bacteriovoracaceae bacterium, assembly GCA_913053615.1. Classification (GTDB taxonomy): domain Bacteria; phylum Bdellovibrionota; class Bacteriovoracia; order Bacteriovoracales; family Bacteriovoracaceae; genus UBA845. The sequence continues at coordinate 5,578 of CAJXHA010000139.1, forward strand.
TACTCCTCATTATTTTCTATAATGACGATGCTAATTTTTGAAGGTTTAGCCAGAAATATTATTTTAGGTACATGGATTGTGTTGTTCACTGCGTTGTATATCTTTCTCGATAAGATAATTCTCTATATTATAGGCGCGAGAGAAATTATAGATTCTGATTATCAAACTTTGTTTCAATATATTAAGTCTGCAAGTTATCAAAACTTTGAAACCAATCCTAAAGTATACGTTTATAGTGGTTTCAGTTTGAAGGCATTTGTTTTGAACTCAAGAGGTGATTGGTCAATTGTCTTAGATAGAAAATTAATGGAGAACCTTACAAGTGAGCAAATAAAATACCTAATCAATTACTTGGTTAAGTTTAATAAAACTTCTTTGCCATGGAGGCAGACTAAATCCATTGGCCTAAATTGTTTTTCAATCATGGTTATCTATTTCTTTTTAAGAAAAGTGCTCTTCTTAAATAATAACTCTTATGCATTTAAAGTGCTCTCATTTTTTAATCTGATACTTTTGAAACCTTTATTTGAACTCATTGGTTATGTGGGACGCTTTAAGTCCAAAACAAAAATTAAGTGTCACTATTCACTAGAGTCTATTATCAATATTAATAAAGAAGTAATAACACCTATAAGTTTTTCAAGTTACGCTTTCTCACATATTCAGAATCAAATTCAAACGAAAGAGATGTTGGTAAAGCTAATAGAAACCATGCCTGTGCTAGAGGTTAGTCAAATAGAAGAAGTCGTTTAATGAGTTTAAAGCAAAAGTTAAAAGACATTGAATATAATAATTTGTATCCATTGTTTTTTACAATTATCTTTATCCTTATCTTAATTCAATATTCATTTAACTCTCTCGATGCAATTTTTTATGACTTATGGGTAAGAACTGATTTTGTAGCAGGAAGTAAAGATAATATTGTCGTTGTCACAATGGATGAAGAGAGTGATCAGTTCTTAGGAGAAATTTATCCATATACATATGCAACCCATATTAGGTTTATGGATAAGCTTATTGATGATCACCCTACTATTATAAATTATTTTATTCCTTTTCTTGAACCAGAGACAAAGCTTGAAGCCGATTATTATAAAAAGTTTCATGATATCCTTTTAGGTTTTCAACAAAAGGATGGAGACTTTAGGTTTGGTACAGACAAGGATGCTTGGGGAGAACAGATTCCTCCAGAAGGTCTACAGGATCTAGGCTACTCGTTGGCACTTATAAATAGAGACGGTAATCGGTTTGCAAAAGATAATGTTTCAAGAAGAGTAATTCTTAATATCTCAGGTGAGGACTCATTACACCTATGGACTGCTAATAAATATAGGGAGTCCAAAGGTCTAGGTAGACGAGAAGCCAGTGAGTTTAGAGGGACATACTATGACCGGGAAGCAGATGCCACTTTTAGTATGTATCGCTATTCTGGTAATCCAAATCGATTCGAAAGTGTACAGACTATACCTTTTCACCGAGTTGTGGTTGGTAATTTTCCTCGAGGGTTCTTTCGAGGGAAAATTGTATTGATTGGCTCTCAGTATATTTCAAATCCTGGGGACTTTGTTTTTACACCATTTGGAAAAGATGAAAATAAAGCACCTAAAATGGCCGTTCACGCTATGGCGGTACAAGCATTAATTCAAGATTTAACTATCGTAAAGGTTCCCGACTGGGTAACAGATATCTTATCGATCCTTATCGCAATTATACTTTCATTTGTTATTTCAAGAGTACAGCCAACTAAGGGTCTTTTAATTACCATGCTTATTATGCTTGGAATGTTTACTCTAAGTTACTCACTCTTTATCGGCTTTGGCGTTTGGCTTAAATTAGCACACGTTATTCTAAGTATTTTTGTTGTCTACTATATTTGGGTTCCATTTAGAGCTATTGGTGAGTATCAAACTCGTTATGCCATTCAAGAAGAAGCCAAAATGTTAAAGAAAGTAGATATGTTAAAAGCAAACTTTATTTCATTAATGAGTCATGATTTAAAAACACCTGTAGCTAAGATTGCGGGAATTGCTGATATTTTACGTACTCAATACAGTAATGAGCCAAAGCAAGTTGAGCTGCTAGATAATATTATTCATTCAACGCGAGAACTTAATAACTTTATTACTTCTATTCTTGATCTAACAAAAGTCGAATCAAGAAATATTACGCTGCGACTAGAGAGTAAGGACATAAATAACCTTATTGAAAGTGCTGTGGATAAATTAAAGTTTGAAGCTAATGCGCAGCAAATGAAAATTGAAACAGAACTATCGCCTCTATATCCAATAAAAATGGATATGGTGCTTATTAATAGAGCAATTGCAAACATAATTGGAAATGCAATTAAGTATGCGGGGCAGGGCAGCGAAGTTAATGTAAAGTCATGGGACGATGAGACTTGGGTTTACGTAGAAATATCAGATAATGGAAAAGGTATAAAGCCAGAGGATCTTGAACATATTTTTGAGAAGTTCTATCGGGTAAAAAATGATGAGTCTCACAAAATTAAAGGTTCAGGGCTAGGACTTTATTTGGTAAAATATTTTATCGAACTACACCATGGTAAAATATCGGTGAGTTCAGAATTAGGGAAGGGAACGACTTTCATGATTCAATTAAAAAATGAATAGGAGCATTTATGCATAAGGTATTAGTTGTAGATGATGATAAAGTTTTACAGCAGTCTGTAAAACAAGCTTTAGAGTTTCATCATTTTAAAGTTGAGGTTGCTGACAACGGTAAAGAGGCGGTAAATGCTGTCTATCGCGATAAGTATGATCTTGTTGTGATGGATGTAAATATGCCAGAAATGGATGGTCTAGAAGCTCTCGTAGAAATTAAAAAACATGATCCATCAATAATTGTTCTTATCTTAACTGCATATTCAAATGTTAGTGATGCAGTTAAAGCGGTTAAAGAAGGAGCATTTAATTATTTAGAAAAACCGATTACGACAGATAACTTAGTTGCCTTAATTAAAAGAGCACTAAAAGCCAGATCGATGGTTGAAACTACAGCATTCTCTGCTCCGACTTTAAGTTTAGGTCAAGAGGGAGATGACAAGTTTGTTGGTGAATCAAATTCAATGCAAAAAGTTTTTGATATTATTTCAAAACTAGCTAAGGTTAATACACCCGTTCTTATCCGTGGTGAGTCTGGTACAGGTAAAGAATTAGTTGCAAAAGCAATCCATTTTAATGGTCCAAGAAAGGATAATAAATTTGTAGCAGTAAACTGTGGTGCCATTTCTGAAAACTTAATTGAGTCAGAATTATTTGGACATGAGAAA
>CAJXHA010000140.1 GCA_913053615.1 uncultured Bacteriovoracaceae bacterium
GCAAATCAATACTTCAGTTAAGGGTCTTGTACCTGAAGAGATTGAACGAATGGTAACTTTCCCCATCGAATACTCAATGAATGGTATTCCTGGGGTTGAAACAATTCGTTCTATATCCAGATTTGGAATTTCACAGGTAACGGTTATTTTTAAAGAAGACACCCCGATATTAACGGCAAGACAGCTTGTGAGTGAAAAATTACAAAACATTGAATTGCCATCTGGAATAACACCAGAGATGGGGCCAATAAGTACAGGGCTTGGTGAGATTTTTCATTATTCAATTTCCGCTAAAAATCCCAAGTCTGATCCAGAGGAAAGATTGAAAGAGCTAATGGAATTACGCTCCCTTCAAGATTGGTTCATTAAACCAAGGCTTCTGACGGTTAAAGGTGTTACAGAGGTTAATACTATCGGAGGTTATGAGAAGCAATTCTTTATACAGCCTGACATTGAACTTTTGGCCAAATATGGTCTTCATTTTGATGATATTGAAGTTGCAATTGAAAGTACAAACTTAAATGTTGGCGGTGGGTACATACAGCAATCTGGTGAGCAATTGCTTGTTAGAGGTGTCGGTCTATTAAAAACATTTAAAGAGATAGAAGATGTCGTCGTAAAAAGACTCTCAGACTACCAAGTCATCAAAATCAAGGATATTGCCAAGGTTAAATTTGATAAACAAATTAGGACAGGAGCTGCTACCGTAAATGGTGAAGAATCAATTATTGGAACGGCCTTCATGCTCCTTGGTGAGAATAGTCGTACTGTATCAACTGACATTTTTGATAAGATAACTCAAATTAAAAAGGATTTACCTGATTGGGTTCAACTTGATGTTCTTTATAATCGCTCCAATATGGTTAATGCAACACTTGGTACAGTGGAACACAATCTTTTTATGGGAGCCTTTTTAGTCATCTTGTTTCTTTTGATGCTTGTTGGAAATCTCAGAGCAGCGATCATAACTTCTATTATCATTCCTATTTCTCTTCTTATCACTTTCATTTTAATGAAATGGCAAAATGTTTCGGGAAATTTAATGAGTTTAGGTGCACTTGACTTTGGAATCATCGTAGATGGAGCTGTTATTGTTATTGAGAACTGTGTCCATAAACTTCAAAAAGAAGGTACTCGTTTAGGGCGAGAGTTGACCAGAGATGAAGTTAAAAAATATGTAACTGACGCTGCGACTGAAATACGCTCTGCTGCTGGTTTTGGTGAGTTGATTGTTATTATAGTGTTTGTTCCATTATTTGCTTTAACAGGAGTTGAAGGAAAGATGTTTGGCCCAATGGCCCAAACATTTATAATGGCATTATGTTCAGCACTAGTGCTTTCGTTTACACTCGTTCCAGCTCTGGCTGCAACTTTTTTAAGTGGAAAAACAAGAGATTCTAAGCCATACCTTATGAGAATGGCCGAGAATGCTTTTTCTCCCGCTTTGAAAAAAGCACTCGACTTTAAGAAAATTGTTCTAGGAATTGGGATTGTCTCTATTTTTTCTGGTGTCATTCTATTTTCAAGAATGGGTTCTGAATTTATCCCTCAGCTTGATGAGGGAGATTTTGCTCTTCAATTTATTCGCCCAGCGAATATTAACACTGAAAATTCAGTAAAACTTCAAATGCTTTCAGAAAGACTTATCAAAGAATTTCCACAAGTCGAAAACGTATTTGCAAGAACTGGTGCTGCTGAAGTGGCGACTGATCCTATGGGAGTTAATATCTCTGATTCATACGTTATGTTGAAAGACAGAGATAAATGGCCAGAAGATAGTAAAATCACAAATAAAGACGAATTGATTGAAGCCGTTAAAGCAAAAATAGAGCTTCATGTTCCGGGCCAAGTCTTAATGGTATCTCAGCCAGTAGAGCTAAGATTTAATGAGTTATTAGAAGGAACAAGGGCCGATGTTTCCGCCAAAATCTTTGGAGAGGATTTAGATAAACTCATTGCTTACTCAAAACAAGTTGCTGAAATAGTCGGTGAAATTCCTGATTCTGGTGAAGCTGAGTCTGAGTCAAAAGGTAAATCACCAATGATTCAGTACACACCAAAGATGAACGAGCTTGCCCAATTAGGTGTTACCGCTAGACCTGTACTTGATGCTATTAGTACCGCAGTTGGTGGAAAAGAGATTGGACACGTTTACGAAGGAGTACGAAAGTTTCCGATTGTGACAAGACTTTCAGAGGATCAGAGAAAAGATGTTTTTACTATTAGTCAGCTTCCAGTGGGAATTTCAGAGGGGTTTACTGTACCTATTTCACAAATAGCAGATATAGACTTTGTAGAAACATTCACTGCTGTTGCCCGTGAAAATTCACAAAGAAGAATTGCTGTTTTGATTAATCCTAAAACAAGAGATATTGAGACATTTGTAAATAAGGCCAAGTCACTTGTTGAAGAAAAGATTAAGTTTCCAGAAGGCTATTATATTGAATGGGGAGGAAGTTTTAAAAATCTTCAAAGTGCTAAAGAGCGTCTTTCGGTACTTGTTCCTCTTGCGATGTTAATTATCATTGGAATGCTCTACGCTGCATTTAAAAACTTCGCCCAAGTTATACTGATTTTTGCCTGTGCACCAATGGCCTTAATTGGCGGTGTATTGTCTCTAAACATCGCTGGAATGCCATTTAGTATCTCTGCTGGTGTTGGTTTTATAGCCTTGTCTGGTATTAGTATTCTCAATGGAGTCGTCTTAGTGACTTACTTTAACCGATTGATTGAGGATGGGAAAACACCTGATGAGGTTGTGCAAGAAGGGGCAATGACTAGATTGCGTCCAGTTTTAATGACAGCACTAACAGATATATTCGGATTTTTGCCTATGATGTTTTCGAGTGGACTTGGTGCTGAAGTACAAAAGCCATTAGCAACGGTTGTTGTTGGAGGGATTTTTTCAGCAACTCTTTTAACATTAATTGTTATTCCGAGTTTATACAGACTATTTATTAAATATATGCAACCAAACCTGAAGGAGGTTTAAAATGAAAATAATATTAATTTCACTACTCGCAGCTTTCTTTATGACTTCGTGTGCTCATCATCACAAAGATGTAGCCCACCATCATCATAATTGTGATAAAAACTGCAAAAAGCATCACGAAAAGGATATGTTTGATAAGCATTGTGCTCAATCTGTCTCTGAAGGTGACTTTCATGCAATGGGCAAAGATGATTACAAATTAGAACATGGTGGTCAAACTTACTATTTTTCTAGTAAAGAAAAATTAGGGAAATTTAAAAAAGATATTGAGGCAAATGCTAAAGCTGCAAGAACTCGATGGCAAAGTAGAATGAGATAAGAAGTGTATGGGACACGAACACTCGCATAGTCCAAAAGGAAGTAAAAATATATTAGTAGCATTCTATCTGAATGCTACTTTTTCTATTATTGAACTTATTGGTGGTTATCTTACAAATAGTGTCGCTATATATTCTGATGCTCTTCATGACTTTGGCGATAGTCTTGCTCTACTTTTTTCATATTTTGCAGAAAAATTAAGCCTGAAAGACCCTGATGCGAAGTTTACATTTGGTTATAGACGTTTTTCGATTCTTTCAGCTTTTATTAACGGAGTTATCCTTTTATCAGGTAGTTTATATGTAATTTACGAGGCCATAGGGAGAATTTTTTCTCCCGAAGTGGTTAAAGCTGAAGGAATGTTAGGATTAGCTATTATAGGCATTATTGTTAATTCCGTAGCAGCATACAGATTATCTAAAGACGAAGGCATTAACACGAAAATGGTTATGTATCATCTTCTTGAAGATTTGTTCGGATGGATAGCTGTTTTCATTGTTAGTATAATTTTACTTTTTAAACCTTGGTATATGCTTGATTCGATTTTATCTATTCTTATTTCATTGATAATTTTACGAGGTGTTTACAAGAACCTTATTAAAGTTGGAATGATATTTTTACAAAAGTTTCCAGATAATCTCGAATTGGAGAAAATCAAAGAAAAAATCTTAGAATTTAACTTAGTTGAGGATATTCATGCAATTAAAGGTTGGTCTATAGATGATGAAACGTACTATTTAAGATTTCACATAAGAGTTCCAGAAGATACTATCATCAAAGAATTAGACGTTCTAAAATCTAAAATAAAAAGAATTTTGTATGAGAATAACGTGAAATATTCTACTATTGAATTTGAATCAACAGACTGTAAACATAAATAAATCGAATAGGATGAGAAACTTATTATTTTCAAGTAAAGATAAATCAAAAAGTATTTTAAAACAAAATATCAGTTGATAATATCGGAAATAAACTACACATTTAAATAGTTTTACCGTATAGTTATTAAAGAACTCTAAAAGTTTCAAACCTGTCCAGGCTTGTCTGAAGCTGTCTAAAGAAAAGAGTCTCGTGGCTATTTTGGCTACCCTTTGAAAGTTTCATCAATGATATAGGGTAGTTATAAAAAGGTGGCCACCTCCACCATCGAATTTCGATGGTGGGCACCTCAAATCCTAAAACATTTGGTCCATACCGGACACATCCTTTACACTTTATACCGGAGACATAGTTTACACTTTTAAATGAAATGGTCGGTTATAATCTTCTTATAACAGGAGGTTATCGCTATGCCATGGACGGAGTGTAGAATTATGGATCAAAAACTAAAGTTTATTGCTCGCCTAATTGAAGGTGAAAAGATGGCACCTCTTTGTCGCGAATTTGGAATCACAAGACCCACTGGTTACAAGATTTGGAATCGATATAAAAAGATGGGAGAAATGGCACTAGTTGAGCAAAAAAGAACTCCCCATCGTTATGCTAATGCACTACCAGTTGAAGTTGAAGCTTTAATTCTCAGTCTTAAACGTAAATATCCAAATTGGGGGGCACCTAAAATTAGAGAAAAAATTATCAAACAATACCCTGGGCTACTAACAACGCAAAAAATATCAATATGCGACTCCCTCTTCGTGTTATAGACAATTTAAGTTCTTTAAACTTCATTAATATTTAATCTCAAACTTATGTTAATATTGAAAAAACTTATAGTGATAAAATTAAAACTAGCTATGTCGTTGTAAAGCTTGATAAAGAAACGGGAAATGAAATACTGGGTTACATACAAATTTGAAGCATCTGATCTAATTTGATACTTTTCTAGTACATGTGATTGAGTTTATTTAAGGCCTCTTTTTGAAGATATTTAAAATATTTCTATCCATTTTTACAGTCGGTGGCTTCGGAGGAGCACTATGGTTATTTATTATTACGGCTCCACCAAGTTTTGTTATTTCTACCTTTATTTATTCTAAGGGCTATTCTTATTTATCAGATGATCCAAAAGCATGTGTGAACTGTCATGTGATGCAAGATCATTTCTATGCATTTGAGAAGTCCTCTCATCATAATGTGGCCACTTGTAATAGTTGTCATACTCCTGATGGATTTATTGAAAAATATACTTCAAAAGCTATCAACGGGTGGAATCATGGAGTTGGCTTTACGACCGGTGATTATCCTTGGCCGTTGAAGATAACTGAATATAATAAGAATATAGTTAATAATGCATGCTTGAAGTGTCATGGTGAGTTAGTCGAGCATATTAATTTAAATTCAGAGGTCAATTGTATACAATGTCACTCTGAAGTAGGACATATGAAATGAAAAAGAATTTATTTATTATTGTTTTATCTATTATTGTAACAACTAGTTGTATCCTCTTGGCCCTTAATATTCTCGAGCGTAAAACAGAAGCGAAGTTTCAAATTTATCAACTAAAAGATATTCCTGCTCTAGAAGATGATCCTGCTGTGTGGGGAGTTAATTTTCCTTATCAATATGAAGATTACTTAAAAACTGTTGATCAAAAGAGAACTCGATATGGAGGAAGTGAAGCTATAGAGAGAAAGGCTACAGGTGATGATCCAAGAAAGACTGTTTCTCAAGATAAATTAAAAATAGATAAACGCTTTATCACGATGTGGTCAGGCTATGCATTTTCTAAAGACTTTAGAGAGGAGAGAGGGCATGCATTCATGTTGGTTGATCAATTATATACAGAAAGACAAAAGGTTGGACAGCCTGGCACATGTATAAATTGTCATGCTTCAACTTATGTTCCAATGATGAAATTAGGAAAAGGTGATTTACAAAAAGGTTTTCATGCTTTGAATAAACTCCCTTACTTTGAAGCAGCAAAGAATGTAGGACATCCTGTGAGTTGTATTGATTGTCATAATCCAAAAGATATGAGCTTGCGAGTTACAAGACCAGCGTTTATCAAGGGGATTAAGGAATATAAGAAAACCCAAGGTGTTCATGATTATGATGTTAATACTATGGCATCTCGTCAAGAAATGAAAACCTATTCATGTGCTCAATGTCATGTTGAATATTATTTTAAAGGAAAAGATAAAACACTTACATTTCCATGGTCAAAAGGTATTAAGGCAGACGAAATTCTTGAGTATTATAATGATATCGAATTTAAAGATTGGACACATAAATTAACAAAAGCAAACGCTTTAAAAGCACAACATCCAGAATTTGAAACTTACTCTCAAGGTATTCATGCAAGAAGTGGTGTGAGCTGTGTAGACTGTCATATGCCTTTTAAGAAAGTTGGTGCTATTAAAATCACTGATCATCATATTAATAGTCCAATGCTTAAAACTAATAAATCATGTAGAACCTGTCATAATGTTTCAGAAAAAGAGCTTTTAGAGAGAGTGAATAATATCCAAGATAAAAATCATGAGATGAAAGATATCGTCTTTGATGCACTCGTTGTTTATATTAAAAAATTAGAGAAAAACCAATCTCATCCTCAAATTGAAGAAATGAGAAAACTACAAAGAGATGCTCAATTTCTTTTTGATTTTGTCGAAGCTGAAAACTCTAACGGGTTTCATGCTCCACAAGAATCTGCAAGGGTACTTTTAAAGTCACTTAATCTTATTAAGAAAGGAGAAGAATTGCTTCAGAAGTAGTAATTCTTCTTTTTAGTCCTGGCTAAAGCAGCCCTTCAGAACGTCTACTCGTATTAAGACATAAAAATTCTTATACAACTCTCATTGCACTAAGAAATATCTAAATTGTTTGGATCCGATCATTATATGCAGGCACCGGACATGGCCACGGAAGTGGACATTCCCATTCGCATGGTCATTCTAATGGAAGCTCAGGAATGATTGAGCATGCTGAAGCAAAAAAGAATGCAGAAGGAAAAATTAGAGTCCTTATATTTCAAGAAAAAATTGATAAATCTTGGAAAAAGGCAGTGTTTGATAAAGCAGAGTTAATTGGAGTTAAAGGAAAAAAAGAGTGGAAAGTTACTTTTATAAATGAACAGGGTGTAAAAGGAAAAAAACTGTATATTTTCTTAAAACAAGATGGAGCTTTTATTGCTGCTAACTTTACTGGAAAATAGCTATGTGGCTTGCGATAGGTAAAACAATACTTGCAGCATTGCTTATTAGTTTTGTTTCTTGGTTATCTGGAAAGAAGACAGGATTAGCAGGTTTTCTAACGGCTCTACCATTAACCACTTTACTTGTTTAGCATTTTCTCACATGGAGTGGGGAGATGCTAAACAATCAGTAGAGTATGCAAAAAGTGTATTTGTTGCGATTCCAGTTTCGTTACTTTTTTTCATTCCATTTTTATTTGCACAGAAATTTAATCTAGGTTTTTGGACTTGTTATTCAAGTGGAGTCGCTTTACTTGGAGTTGGATACTTTTTTCATAATTTCATTGTTAAAGCAGTATAGTTTTTTAAGGGAGGCTTCATTACTTTTGAAGTCTCCTATCTTTTAAAATCTTTATTAATTTCTAGAAACTAACCGAATAGCAATATACTAAAGATTTTTATAATAAGACCTTTAAAGTGATGAATAAATCTTCTTCAGAGTGTAAAGCTGGAACTAAGTGTTAGAATTCATTTTACTGACACATTAATCTCTAATAATATTATTTTAAGAGGTTTTTGTGACATTATTTATTATTTCTGTATTTTTTGGATTAGCATTACTCGTTTGGAGTGCGGATAAATTTGTAGATGGAGCTTCAAATGTTGCTCGTCATTATGGTATGTCACCCCTGCTTATTGGAATGGTGATTATTGGATTTGGAACTTCAGCACCTGAAATGGTGGTATCAGCTTTGGCATCAATACAGGGAAATCCTGGGATTGCAATTGGAAACGCTTACGGTTCAAACATTACTAATATTGCACTCATTTTAGGTGTTACTTCATTGCTTGTTCCCATTTCCGTACATTCACAAGTTTTAAAGAAAGAGTTGCCAATTCTTTTCATTACAACAGTGGTTAGTATTGGAGCCTTAATTGATTTCAATTTATCTCGAACTGATGCTGTCATTTTGCTTTTAATTTTTTCAGGACTTATGATTTGGACTATTCGTGAAGGTCTTAAGAATAGTAAAGATGCTTTAGCTAAGGAAGTTGATGCTGAACTCAAGGAACAGAAAGCTCCTATAAAAAAATCATACATTATGCTTTTTGGCGGACTTTTCCTTCTTATCTTTAGCTCTCGATTACTAGTGTATGGTGCTGTAGGAATCGCTCAGGCTCTTGGGGTATCCGATATCATCGTTGGATTGACTGTGGTTGCGGTAGGAACTTCATTGCCAGAGCTGGCTTCGTCAATTATTGCAGCAAGGAAAGGAGAACCTGATATTGCCCTTGGGAATGTGTTGGGATCTAATCTTTTCAACACACTTGTAGTGGTTGGGATTTCAGGAGTGATTCATCCAATAACGATTGAAAAAGAAGTGTTCTATCGTGATATAGGTGTTATGACAGTTCTTACTCTTTCATTATTCATCTTGGGATATGGTTTTAAAGGTCAAG
>CAJXHA010000141.1 GCA_913053615.1 uncultured Bacteriovoracaceae bacterium
GAGCTCATGACTCTTAACCAGTTGGAATCACAAATTAATCTTTCTAAGGATGTGAAATTACGAAGAAATAATTATGATGTTGAGGCCCAAAAAGCAGAAATTTTTTTAGAAAACTATAATAAAAGACTCAAGTATTATGTACTTTATGACGATATTAAATTTGTAGAGAAGCTTAAGTTGAAGTCAGGTGCTTCAAGAGTTCGTAGGGCCTTTGCTGAAAAATTAGAAGGTTTTATGTCTCAAGGTAAGATTATTCTCTCTGGTGCTCCTAGAGTGGAGCAAGACGGTGATCTCATAAAAGGTTATCAGATCACTTTGAGAGAGAATGTTGAACTAGTAGAAGTTGATGATTCACAATCAAGCTTCCAATTAAAAAGGAAATAGCATGGAACAAGCTATTTTAAGTGCCACAAGTTTGAAAAAGATTTATGGCGGTAGAACAGTAGTTAAGGAAGTTAGTTTAGAAGTTAAACAAGGTGAAGTGGTTGGACTCTTAGGTCCCAACGGAGCTGGAAAAACGACTTCATTTTATATGATGGTTGGTCTGGTGAAAGCAGACAATGGTCAAATAAAGTTGAAGGAAGAGGATATTACAAGTTTACCTTTGCACTTAAGAGCAAAAAAGGGAATTGGATATCTTCCTCAAGAAGCAAGTGTTTTCAGAGAACTTAGTGTTGAAGAAAATATCTATGCTGTACTTGAGATACGTAACATATTCAAAACTGAAAAAAAGAATCTCTTAGAGAGGTTAATTAAAGATTTCGGTTTGAATCATATTAGAAAGTCTAAAGGAAGAGAACTTTCAGGTGGAGAAAGAAGAAGGGTTGAGATAGCAAGATGCCTTGCCTTAGATCCAAGCTTCGTTCTCTTAGATGAACCTTTTGCTGGGGTAGACCCATTAGCAGTAAGTGACATCCAAAAAATTATCACGGATTTGAAGCAAAGAAATATCGGTGTTCTGATTACAGATCACAGTGTGAGAGAGACACTTGGGATTGTAGACAGGGCTTATATTATGAGTGCGGGAGAACTCTTAGTAAGCGGTACACCAGATGATATTGTAAACTCTGAAGTTGCAAGGAAGTTTTACCTCGGAGAAGAATTTAAGATGTAGAACTTCAACTCAAGAAATTAAATTGAGTTGAGCTAAAAGACGATAGGTAACACACAGGGAGACACAATGGCTCAAAAAATGTCTTTGAATCTCAAGCAAACTCAAAGTTTGATGATGACGCCGCAATTACAGCAGGCGATCAAGCTTCTTACTTTAACCCACCTCGAGATGACAAATGTAATTTCCAAAGAAATGGTGGAAAATCCAATGCTCGAAGAAATTGGAGGTGAGTCATCGAAGGCTGAGATAGAGAGAGATCGAAAAGAGACTCAAGAGAGAAATTCGGATGACTTTAAAGGTCCTGATGTTATCGATAATTCCAGAGATAATTTTGATTGGGATAAATATGTCGAAAATTATAATACGACATCTTCTACTCCATATACTAAGGAAAGCTATTCTAAAGATGATGCTCCTAACTATGAGAACATGGTTAGTAGAGGGGCCAATCTTCAAGAACACCTTGAGTGGCAATTAAGAATGGAAAACCTCGCAGAAGAAGAGTGGGAGTTTGCAAAGCTCATTATTCACTCTTTAAATGATGAAGGTTACCTAGTAGAAAACTTTGAAGACTTACTTGCAGAAACAAAACTCGAAAGAGAAGAAGCTTTAGATATTTTAGAGACAATTCAATTCTTAGATCCGGTTGGTTGTGCCACTCGTGATCTAAAAGAATGTCTACTTACTCAAGCAGCAGCTTTAGAAGAACCAGTTCCATTAGTTGAATTAATGCTGAGAAATCACCTTGATGATTTAATGAATAAAGATTATCAGGCAATAGCAAAGAGTTTAAACGTAGAGCTAGCTAAGGTAAAAGATCTTGAAGTTATTATTCATAGCTTTCATCCAAAACCAGGGCGTTTAATTAACCCAACTGATACTCAATACGTTGTACCAGATATTTATATTAAGAATATTGGTGGAGAACCACAAGTCATGCTTAATGATGAAGGTGTTCCTCGTTTGAAAATTAGTAAGCTTTACCAGAACCTTTTAAAGCAATCTAATGACGATAGTACAAATGAGTACGTACAAGAGAAGTTAAGAAATGCTATGTGGTTAATAAAGTCTATTGAAAATAGACAACGTACAATTGAAAAAGTTGCGATTGCAATTCTTAAGTATCAACCAGAGTTCTTTAAAAAAGGTCCGGCATACTTAAAGCCAATGATTTTAAAAGATATTGCCAATGAAATTGGTATGCACGAATCAACTGTGAGTCGTGTGACAACAAATAAATTTGTTCATACACCATTAGGTACATTTGAGTTGAAATATTTTTTCAACGCTGGAATCGGCGGAAAAAATGGGGGAATTGATACGACAAGTGAATCTTTAAAATTAAAAATTAAAGAACTAGTGGCAAATGAAGATCCGAGAAAACCACTCTCTGATCAAAAAATTTCAGATATCTTAAGTAAAGAAGATATCGTTGTTGCACGAAGAACAGTTGCTAAGTACAGAGAAATGCTTAACATTTTACCGTCTTCAAAAAGAAAGAAAGCGAGCTAGAGGAGGCTTAAAAAAACCGCTAAGAAAAGACGAATAATACAAATATTAATAACACTCAAATTTTTAGAGGGACGTTTATGAAAATTGTCAGTTCATTTAAACACTTAGAACACACACCATCACTAGATGAAAAAATTCAACAGAAATCAAAGAAACTAGAAAAGTACTTTGAAGGAAATGTTGAACTCCAGTGGACTTGCTACGTTGGTGAAGCAGGAAAACATTGGGCCGAAATAAAAATCCTTGGACCTAGTTTTGAATATCATGCCAAGGCGAGTTCGGATAAACTTTATAAGTCCCTTGATCTGGTTATCCAAAAAGTTCAAAAGCAAGTTGGTAAACAAAAAGATAAGTGGAGAAATCACACATCTAGAAAACATAAGTTATCAGTTAAAGATCAACAAATTGCTGAATCCGAGTGGGATGAGCAATATTGGGAGAATAAGCACCTAGAGGATGATCTAGCTTCTTAATCTCAAATAAATAGGCTCCCGTATGGGGGCCTTTTTTTATGCCTAGAAACGATAAACACATCTGTAATTGGCCTTACTAAAAGTATAGACCCCTAAGTCTAATGTATAAATTCCTTTAACACTTCCATCAAGACTTGCACCTCTTAAGGCTCCTTGATTATCAAATATACCACTATGATGTTTTTCTAAAATACGTATCTTTCCCATACTTGAATGTGGATAAAGTGGAAAAATTTCATCGACTCCAAAGGTTGAACTAAAACCTTCACAAAGTTTATTCTCTTGATTAAATTGCACCCAACCATCTTTAGAATCATTGCTACCACAACCACCGGGATAATAATCAAGACCCTTTGTTCTGATCCAATCAATCCATTGTGGGGAGTTATTAAAGTCACTAATAACTTCTCCAGTCATTAAAATCAATTGTTGGTTACGTATATTTCCACGTCCAATTTTTTCACTAGACCAGTTATTCTCATTTAATTCAATCTCTCTTGCTATAAGCATCCACTCTTCATTGGATATAAGTGCATAGTAGCTAGAGCTTTCTTTATTTACATTTCTATTCTTACAGGCGTTATAGGCATCATAGAGATTAACTTTCTTATCACTTATATTTTTATCAACACAAAAAGGATGGCCATCATTTTGAGTGATACTTAGCATTCCATCTGGACACTTATTACTCTTTTCAATTTCTTCAGCCAGTGGAATCAACTCCGCTGGGTCCTGATAGTTTGCTATGATTTCATTTATCTTCTCTTCAGTTTCTTGTTTACAAGCTACTGAGAAGAGAAGTGCTGAAGTTAAAATGAACATGTTTAAAAGCTTCATATCTTTACTCCCTAAAATCTATACATAAATATTAAGCCCAAATAAATAAAGTAATAAATTCAGTAACTTATCTTGCTGATTTGAATCAGTAAGTAGTGTTATTTTGTTTAAAAGTGACTCAATCTCAAGGCAGTAATGAGCTAAGTAATTAAAGCTAGGTTTAAAAAAGTTGAGTTAATTAGACCGGAATGTCTAAGTCAGTTATTAAGAAAATTTAAGCACTTACCAAGTTGCCAAATTAAATTTATTTTAATTAAATCATTAATGACTAGATTCCTAAGGAGGGGAAAAGTATGAGCATGAAGTTCTCTATTAAATTACTAGCATTATTTTTTATCCTGCTTATTTTGCTATTACAAAATCCAAATTTTATAAAATTATAATGAAGAGGGTCGAATGACCCCTTCTTATACTTTAAATTAATCCCAATCCATTTTTGAATTCAAATACTTCCTGCGTGGCGTTGCTCACTTTGGCTCTTATTAATAATAATGATATAAATACAGATATACTTTAAATAACAAAGGAATGGTTATGAGAATGCAACAAACATCAAGCAATCCATTATTAAGTGAAAAATCTTTTCGTACAGAATTCGGAGCTCAATCAAGCAATGTAATGACTCAAAGTGGGGCCTATAATAAAGTCGCAATACTTCTTCTGCTTTGTCTTGCTACAGCTTCATATACATTTTCAAGTGGAATGACTGGACTTATGCTACCTGGATTTATTGGTGGATTAGTTTTTGCTCTTATTACAATCTTTAAGAAAAGTTGGGCACCATTTACTGCACCTATTTATGCTCTATGTGAAGGATTAGCTCTTGGTGGAATATCTTATGCATATCAAGCGGCCTATGCTCCAGGTCTTGTGACAAATGCAATTATGTTAACTTTTGCAGTTCTTGCATTGATGTTCTTTATGTATCGATATGAAATTATAAAAGTTACTGAAAAGTTTCAAAAGATTATGAGCATCTCTATTGGAGCGATCGCAATTGTATATCTCGTAAATTTAATTATGAGCTTTTTTGGTTCAAGTATACCGATGATTCATGAAGCAGGTCCAATTGGAATTGGTTTTAGTCTTGTTGTAGTTGGTATCGCATCATTTAGTCTTTTAATGGACTTTGACTTTATTCAAAAAGCTGCGGACTCAGGTAGTATGCCCAAGTATATGGAGTGGTATGCTGCATTTGGTTTAATGGTAACTTTAGTTTGGTTGTATCTGGAAATCTTAAGACTCCTAGCTAAACTTCAAGATAGACGCTAATAAAGAAGTCATTTATACAATAAAAGGGGAGCTCACTGGCTCCCTTTTTTATATCTCTTTAAGTTCTCTTTCAATCAACACTAAGTTAATAGCATTTTGTTTTTGTAATAGGCTTCTTAGCCTCATCTCTTCTTTTTTATTCATCTCTCCAGAGTTTGCGACTTCAATCAGCTGACTATTAACAATCTCATCTTCAAGTTCAATAAGCATGACATTTAACTCTTCAGAATCAAGTTTAGAGTAATCAACGAAATCATGTTTTAGTTCTTGATTCATCTTTAAAGTCTGCTTAATAGTGCTTTTGACTTTCTTTTTTATCGACTTATTTAGCTGACTTATAGAAGTTACTTCTTCAGTGCCTATGTTCTTATTTAGCTTGGTTACTTCATTTTCACTTAGTTTTACCATAAGAGAAATAGCTAAAAATAAACCACAGATAATAAAAATTCTCTTATTCATAACGAACTCCTTTTATTTCGAGTAAATCTTTTTCAAACTCACTTATTGTTAGCTTACATTTTTCAGCAACTTTAAAACTTACTTGTGCTATTTGTGATAAACTAATGTTTTCTATCGCTTCTAATTGTTCTTTAGCACAGTCGTTACTAAGTGCTCTAACTTGAGGCTTAGAAGTATCTGAACTCGAAGATCCTCCTTGACCACATGAAGCTAAAAAGAAAGTTAAAGTTACTAGCATAAATAATGTTTTCATTACTTAACCTCTATATAAAATGTTTGTACAAAACCTTGCTCGAAAAACTGAACAGGAAAAACCTCTTCATAAAAACTATTTTCATTTTGAAAGCGTTTGATTTCTAAATAACGGCCATGGTTTTCTACTGTCTTTTCAAAAACTTCTGAAATTGAAAGCTCTTTTGCATTATCAAGTGACTTCCCAATCTCATAACCAATATAGGCAGCTTGAATGACTAATTCTTTTGAGTGATCAACTTTATGTTTTTGTAGTGCCTTATAGGCCTTGTAGCCAAGATTCTTTACCTTATTAGGGACAACTTCAACATGGTCTACTTGATTCTTAAATTTAGTTTTTAAACGAACTGAATTATCTAATAAATCACAAGCTAGAAAACGGTTATAGGTTTTTAGCCCGACACCAAGTTCATCACTTTCTATTGTATTATCTAGGTTGATTATATCTGCGAGTAAATTTATACGAGATTCATTACCCATTAGAATTGTGACATCGATCATTTCTGAATTAAGAGCTAATGTATCAAATGTCTTATCAATAATTTGAGATGAATTTATTCCAAGTGTTTTCGCAATTTCTTCTTTAGAGATTTTACTCTCTTGGTTTTGGTTTAACTGCCATCTTTGAAGTGAGTCTCCATAAAGACTACTCATGTTATTATTCAAGCGATCAATGGTAGATTGAGCCCTTTTACAACTATAAGACTGAAAATCATCCTTACATTCTTGAATCTGCTCTTTAATGCTTTCAAGAACTCTGTCTATTCTTTTACAATTAACTTCTCTAGTAGAAGGAAATTGTACATTACCTTCGTTTACAAGATTAAGTTCATTATAAGTATTGAAGATATAGGTTTTCTTACCTAATTCCATTTTTCTAAAGCTTTGACCATTATGTGTAAAGACTTGAGCACTTGCACTTAATGATAAAATTAAAGTTAAAATTATGTGTTTCATATCATTCTCCTAAAAAGAGGAGGAAGGCGAACTTCCTCCAATAAGTATTATTTTTCTACGTATGATGAAGCACCCGGTCTCCATACAACATTTTCTTCATTCCAAATTTCAGTCGAAGTTGAATCATGTGTTGATTGAAACTCGGCCTCAGAGCGAGCACTTCCAAAAATTGAAGTTAGTCCCTTTAGTACCCAGCTAGCTGCACGACACTTATAGCTATACCAACCACATGTCTTTTCTAAACCTCGTGCTACAACTAGTGCACCTGGCTCTGGATTAAAGGTATTAACTGCAGTCATTTGAGTTGGTCTTGCTCCTGCAGGCTCGGCCATATTTTGAAGAGCACGAGCAATCAATTCTTCTTTAACTGTTTGTCTGATTTTATTCTTCTCATCTTGTGAGTAACGATTTCCTTCATCTAGCCATTTGATTGAAAAAGTATCCTTATCAATCTTAGTTTCAGAAACTTTTTTCCATGACTTCTTAGAAAATAATCCACCACTACTTCCTGAACGTACGACCTTCTTATAAAACTTATAAAGATTATAAGAGGCTTCTAGGTTAAACTTAAATACCGCAGGGTATTTATAGCTAGTGCTTAGTCCAAAACCAAACTGAGTTGTATCCGCATTTGGATTCACTTGTAATTGCCCTGTACGATCATCTAGAAAGTTTGAGTAATAATATGGACAAGCTCCTACAACACTTAAGCGAAGATCTCCTTGAATCTCACTTGGAAGAGCAGAGATATTTGCATCTCTTTCAACACCATATGGCTGATACTCAAAGCCACCAATTGAGTAATCTAAAATCATTGGTAGCGAAGCAAGATAACTATCTTGATCAGTTGATCCAATAAAGTTTGCATGAATTCTTGCATCCTTAGTTGCGACTTTACTAAAGTTATATTGCGGGTATGCAGTCTCAAGAGCAGTTACATTCTCATCCCAATTTAAATCATAATTAAGACTGATATAGCCACCTTCCAGCTTGGCATAGTTCTTATAAAGACTGAAGATTCTGTCATGTAATTGGGCCTTCTTTTCAATAATGGTAAGCACTTCATCATTCACAAATTCAAAGTGTCTTAAGGCCGCTTCGTGTTGACTTCTGGCCTTCTCATATGCTCTTAATGAACTGATATTATCTCTTCTTACTGTACGAATATCGTAATTGATCTTTTTCTTTTCTGCTCTTAAATCGTTATAGTCATTTAAAAGTGCTTGGCAATCGCTAGTACATTCAGAAAGTTTTACTTGAATACCTTCTAAGCGAACTTCAATTGTGTCTAGACGATCTAGAAGATCATTGTACTCATTAATAATTGTCGTGTTCTTTGCAGCTGCTAATTTTTCTTCTGCAAGCCTAAGTTTTCTTTCAGCACGACGAATGCTAGGTGTTTGACGATCAATATCGTCTTCAAGAGCAGCAATTCTATTTGTAATTCTTCTTGTTGCACCTTGAATGTTTTTAAGCTCTGTACAAAAACCTAAGTTTCCAGACTTCTTAAAATTCTTAGTTTGCACTGTTCCCATTTCAGGTGGCATAACCCAAACCTTTGAACAGTCTTCGTGATCACGAATAACAGTAGAAGTAGTATTATTCGTAATATTTAAAGGTCCACAGTGTTTTGCTTCAAATGCAGATGGAGCTGCCATCACAGTTGATGACATCACCATAGCACCTAGTAATGTAAAGTTTAGTTGTTTCATTTTTTTCTCCCTTGGTTAAAAGTGCATTTCAAATATGAAATGTTCGTGCCAAGAAAATCTGAGCTTAAGTATCTGGAATTCTATTTTGAAAAATTCGCTTTCCGAATTGACGCATTTCATTTCCGAAGTGAAACCAGATAGATATCAAGCACTTAGAAAATCCATTTCTGGCATGAAACTTCCATTATCAATTATGAAAAAAATAAAAAAGAAGGAGAGACAAT
>CAJXHA010000142.1 GCA_913053615.1 uncultured Bacteriovoracaceae bacterium
TTCATGTTTTAGTGAAGATGGTGATTATAAAAAATGGATACAAAAAAAATATCCCATTGAAACACACTATAATGAACATAAAGCTCTTCTTCAAATTGCAAATTACTATTTATATGTTCTTGATATTGATCTCGATTCTGAGAGTGCTTTGAGTGATATTAACAGATCATGGAGTATGCTTGGAAAAGCTGTAGACTGTGAATTTTATGTTTTTGCTTATCAGAAAAAAGACCATCTATATGCTATTCATTCAAAGAAAAGAAGAGAAAAATTAGAGAAAATTATTCTAAATTCATTTAGTAAACGATTAAAATATAAAAAAGTAGATTCAGAATACAAAGGATATTCGAGAAAATCCCCCAAAATTCATGAAAGAAAAAAGAATTGTAACTTTAAATTAAAGTAAGGAGTAGTTGTGAAGCTATTTATTTATTTAACATTTTTTGTGGTATCAATGAGTAGTGCTATAGATACTCCTCCAATTAAAGATCAAGGCTGTGAGGATAATGAAAAACTAGCGATCCTTTATCTGAATGGTGTTTGGAATAATGCTTTTGAGTCTCTAGAAGGCTTAAATCAGGTAGAGAATCTTGTAACTATCTCTGGCCTAGATTATGGTGTCGATTACAATCAAATTTGCTTTAAAATGCTTTATAATCAAGATGATTCTTTTTTTGATTGGGTAGAGGCTCTTGCACAAAAGATTAGAGAGTCAGACAGCTCTCTTAGTGAAGATGAAGTTTATGATGGTGTATCAAAGTTTTTATTTTTAAACAAAATTGATAATAATTTTGAATTTGATAATGATTTAAGATTAGAAGAAATAATTTCGGAAAGAGTTAGGAATGCAGAGTATTCTACATTATCATCAACTTCTAATATTGTTCGTGATGAGTTAGCTTTAAGGAGTACAGTAATAGTTAGTCACTCACAAGGTAATTTATTTGCAAACCTTATATCAGAAACAGTTAGAGAGGATGACTTTTTGGTTAATAGATTTAACAAATATGCTAATTTGCAAATTGCAACTCCTGCTTCACATATTACTGCATCTGAGTTTGCAAAAGGAGATTATTATACCTCTAAAACAGATAGAGTTATTTCATATATTCCAGATTTAGTTGACTTTGATATTCTAAATCCTAATTTACAAACAAAAACTAGAGAAAAAATTGTATTGGATGTTATTGATCAAAGCCCTAGTATTGTCGATTATCCGATGGAGTATGATTATGATATTTTTGGACACAACTTTATTAATGTATACACAAATAATCTAGTCACTGCTATTTTAGATGGTGAGTCTCAATATAGAACGATGGGATCAATATTTTTAGAAAAACTCCAAAGGTTAGCAAGGTTTACAACAGTTCAATATATTGAAGAAATAATACCTTACGATTATCAACAATTAGGTGATAATGAAGGTTTCTTAAGGCTTGGTATCAAATTTAAACCTGAATTTACGGGTAGAACAATACAAATTGATAATGGGCAATCTATTCAAAGATATTTATTAAATGGGGCTGGAGGAGAAATGGTTATAAGCACATCTGTTTCCAGTTTTACTGAGATTCAAGAAATTAATTCTCAAAATCAAGTAACTAATAGGTATAATATTAGTGCCCCAACTGTTGTGAAGTTTTCTGACTTCACAGATGTTCAGTATTATGGTTATTATGAGTCTGATTCTCCATATATAAAACCTCATATTGAAGCTTCATATAATATTTACTATGGAGGAATAGAAAACTCTTCTACATATTCAAATACTATAAATACAATAGGTCAAAAAGAATCGGCGATGTTGGCGCTTAGAGCTTTTTGTAAAATTGTTCCAAATGGTAAAGAAGATGAAGATGGTAATAGTGAAACTTTATATGAGCTAAGAGATGCTATTGAAAATACTGTAATTGCGGAATTAGATTCTTGTAATAATTATTCTGCTGATGGGTATGCTGAGATGGTCTTTTTAAATCAAAAAAGTGAGAGAATAGGAGATTTTGAGATTGTTTTTGAGGATAAAACTGCTGTTGTTCCTAATGATTAAAGTATGTACGTTTAAGATTTTATTTCTTATTATTTTTTTTGTGGAAAGATGAAAGTTTTGAAAATTCTTTTATGTTGCTTTATTCTACTTGCTGAACTTTCAGTTATGCTTGTAAATGATTACCCTACAATAATGATATTCGTGTTTCTCATTGCTATTAATACTATTTTCTTTGTAGTTTTCTTTGTGTTGAGATTCTTTGTGTTAAGACTAAAAAGATTTTATAGAGTTTTTTTAATTAATTATATTTTCTTGTTTGTTTTTGGTGTTTTAAGTAATATTTATTTTCATTATAACTTCCCTTCCAATACTTATGTAAGATGTGATTTTTCTCAAATGAATTTAGATTACAATAAATATGAATTTATTAATTTCAAAAAATATAAATATGGAATCGATCAAAGTATATTAATGGAAGAGAAGAGCTACTTTGCATGTTTTATTAAGAATGACGTGAGTTCTTGTGATAATAAAGATGGACAAGTATTTACGATGAAATTAAAAGATTTAAATTTAATGAACGAAGTAAGAGTTTTTGAAGATATGAATCCCGGCAATATGTATGATTACAAGTATCAATTTCTTGTCGGAAAGTATGAAGATGAGTATATATATTTTGATTTATCAGACTTTATTAAGATGATTGATTTTAAAGAATCAAATAGTTCTTTTGTTAAAAGGTATTGTTCTTTAGCTGATTAAGAGAAATAATCACTTATTGTAACTGACTCTTAACTTTTATAAATTTAGCCACCACCACCAGTTCCAAAAGCTTCTATAAAAGACTGAGGGAGTCTAAGGTCATTGATGTCGATTATAATTGGCTTTTAAATGGTCTTATTTTGGAAGTGTCTTAAAGGGGCCGAAGGAAACACTTAAAGAAATTTCAGGCTCGTATTTAGGACCAACAATTGAAGTGAATACTGGCGATAAGGTACGAATCATTTTTAAAAATGATCTCCCAGAAGAATCAATCATTCACTGGCATGGCCTAGATGTATCTCATAAAAATGACGGTCATCCACATAATGCAATAAAAACAAATGAGTCCTATCAGTATGACTTCGTAGTTGAAAATAGAGCTGGAATGTATTGGTATCACCCTCACCCTCATGGAAGAACAGGCTTTCAGGTTTATCAGGGTCTAGCTGGAATATTTATAGTTAGAGATCAGGAAGAAAAGAACTTAAACCTGCCAAATGAAGAACAAGAATTAAGCCTAGTTTTACAAGACAGATACTTCAACGATGATGGGCAGCTTGAATATCGACCATCTATGATGGGAACTTTTGGCAATAAGTTGTTTATCAATGGGACTGACAAGAGAAAAATTAAAGTAAAGCAAGGCCTTTACAGGATTCGACTCCTTAATGGATGTAATGCTAGAATTTTTAATATTGCAGTTGATGGAGTTCAAGAGATTAAGCAAATTGGCAGTGATGGTGGGCTTCTAGCAGAAGTAAATAGCTTAGAAAGGTTTTACTTTGCACCAGCAGAAAGATTCGAGTTCTTATTTGACTTCTCTCAATATTCAACTGGAGACATCATTAGAGTTGAAAGTCTTCCCTTGGTTGAGGGAAGAGGTAAAAAATATACAATCCTTGAGTTTGAAGTTTCAGAAGATTTGGGAGTAATGTTTCGAGAACCTTCTAAGTTATCTCAGTACTCCAAAATTAATCCCAGTGAAGCTACGAATCTTAATTCTCCAAAAGAGTTTGAATTAATTCCTAAAAGAGGTACTGGCTGGACCATTAATGGGAATGGCTATGAAGACAATAGATATGAAAACTACGAAATTATAAAATATGGTGATACCGAAGTTTGGGAATTTTACAATCCAACAGGAATGCCTCACCCAATGCATATTCATGGGACTCAATTTCAAGTTTTAAATAGAAGTTCTGGTCAATTAAAAGGCTGCTTAGATCAGGGCTGGAAAGATACTGTTCTTGTGATGCCTGGAGACCGGGTTCAAGTGATTAAGAGATTTAATACCTTTAAAGGTACTTTCATATACCATTGCCATAATCTTGAGCACGAGGACATGAGCATGATGAGAAATTTCAAAATCATTGACTAACTCTTTGCGTAAATAAATATTTTTTAATCTGTTCTGATAATTTTTTCCTAAAAACATGATATAAGTCAGTTTATACCAAAGGGGGGTATGGTACAAAGATGTTATACGAATATAACAAAGGAGATTTTTATGTATCTAAAGTTAAAAGCAATTACTTTTTTTGTAGTCTTAGCACTTTCGTCAAGCTTGTTCGCAGGAAATATGCACGGACACAAGAAGAAAGCATCAGGTAACCACGAAATGATGCAAGATATGTCTAAACACATGAACTCTATGATGAAAACAATGGAGGACTATAATGCAACAAATGACCCATCAAGAAAGAAGATGCTAATGGACAAGCATATGGAACAAATGAAGTCACATATGGGGATGATGAAAGAAATGATGGGAAGCATGCAGGGAATGATGAGAGGAAAAAAAGAAATGGGTATGATGAAAGATATGCAAGGAATGATGGGAAAAATGCAAAAAATGATGGGGAAAAGCAAAAAAATGTGTATGAAAAATATGAATAAAACTACAGAGGATCATAGTAATCATTAATCAAAGGAGAAAATTTATGAAACCTATTCTAATGATGACGACACTCGTTTTTTTACTTTCAAGTTGTGCACACAATTTTATGAGAGGAACAGTTGCGATGAAAACTGACAAGAAAACCGCTCATGTCTGTCTTGGTAACAATGATGTTAAAGTTGGAGAGACTCTTAATTTTTATACAAATAAATGTACTGGTGGCGGTGGCGGTGGTGGAGCCGACAGAGATGGCGATGTTAGAGAGTGTGAAATGGAAACACTTGGAACAGGAACTGTTACCAAGCTGCTTAATAATCACTATTCAGAAGTTACCACTGATGGAAGCTTTAAATTTGGTGAAGGCACTTTGGTTCAAAAGCAAAAATAAGGGATAATTTTATGGGCTTCAAAGGTACAAACCATTCTACACAGATAGATTCTCTAAAAAAAATAGAGGGACAGATTAGAGGAATCATAAAGATGGTTGAAGATGAAAGATATTGTATTGATATCTTAAATCAATTTAAAGCAGTTTTTGCTGCTTTAGAAAAAGTGGAAGTTAGAGTCCTTGAAGCTCATATTGAAGATTGTGTTAAGAAGGCAGTAATTACTGATGAGAAAAAAGCAAAAAATCTTTTAGATGAATTAATTACTATCATAAATAAAACTGGAAGGAGAAAATAATGGCCGATACTCACACATGCAACCATGGGGATCATGGTCATGAAGCTCATAAACCAAAGAATGTAAGTTCTGATCCTAATGCGATTTACACTTGTCCTATGCATCCAGAAATAAGACAAGTTGGCCCAGGAAGTTGCCCTAAGTGTGGAATGGGACTTGAGCCACTTATTGCAGATGATAGTGAAAATGAAGAATTAATAGATATGACTAAAAGGTTTTGGTTGGCGGCACTGTTCACCATTCCCTTATTCATAATATCCATGGGCGACCTCTTACCAGGACAACCCATATCAAAAATCATATCCCCATCTATAAAGGTTTATCTTGAACTTTTATTGGCCACACCAGTTTGTTTGTATTCGGCATGGCCTTTTTATGTGAGAGGAATCGACTCCATAGTTAGAAAAAGCTTGAATATGTTCACCCTTATTGGGATTGGAGTCAGTGTCGCCTATATTTATAGCTTGGTTGCCACTCTTTTTCCGAGCTGGTTTCCAGGCTCATTCAGAGATTCTTCAGGACATGTCGCTGTATATTTTGAAGCTGCTGGTGTGATTGTTACTCTAATTCTTCTAGGGCAAGTCTTGGAACTGAGAGCGAGAAATCAAACAGGAGAAGCTATAAAGAAGCTACTTGGGCTTGCTGCAAAAACAGCACGCAGAATAAATGAGGATGGTTCAGAGGAAGATGTTCCATTAGAAAATGTTCAGTTGGATGATAAGTTAAGAGTACGTCCTGGAGAAAAAGTCCCTGTAGATGGGATAGTCATTGACGGAAAAAGTAATATTGATGAATCAATGATTACTGGAGAGCCAATGCCTGTTGAAAAATCTCAGGGAGATAAAGTTGTCGGAGCTACAGTAAATGGGACTGGAAGCTTTGTAATGAAAGCTCAAAAAATTGGAGCTGACACATTACTTTCCCGAATTATTCATATGGTTGCAGAGGCTCAAAGGAGTAAAGCTCCTATCCAAAAACTAGCGGATATTGTATCAGGTTACTTCGTACCAATTGTAATCGTTGTAGCAATTGTAACATTTATTGTTTGGTCTAATTACGGACCTGAGCCAGCAATGGCCTATGCAATCATTAACTCTGTAGCTGTTTTGATTATTGCTTGTCCCTGTGCCCTTGGGTTAGCCACCCCAATGTCTATAATGGTTTCAACGGGAAGAGCCGCTACAATGGGTGTTCTTTTTAAAAATGCTGAATCTATAGAAATTATGAGAAAAGTAACAACGCTTGTTGTTGATAAGACTGGAACTCTTACTGAAGGAAGACCGAAACTTGTTACAGTATTGCCAAATGAAGGGATACAAGAGAATGACTTTTTATCTTTAGTATCAAGTCTCGAAAAAGGAAGTGAGCACCCATTAGCGGAGGCTATCGTTAGAGGAGCAGAGGAAAGAAGTGTCGCTTCTCAGGAAGTTAATGATTTTGAATCCGTAACTGGAAAAGGTGTCATGGGAATTGTTGCAGGGAAAAAAGTAGCTTTAGGAAATAAGGCATTAATGGAGCAACAAAATATTTCCATAGAGAATGTTCTAGAAAAAGCTGAATCATTCAGGAAAGAGGGACAAACAGTAATGTTTGTCTCAATAGATAGTAAATTTGCTGGGCTAGTTGGAGTTGCTGACCCTATTAAAGGGACAACTCAGGAAGCGATAAATGAACTTCATAAAGAAGGTCTAGAAATAGTAATGCTAACTGGCGATAGTGCCACCACAGCTCAAGCAGTAGCTAACAAACTCGGTATAGATAAGGTAATTGCAGAGGTTCTGCCAGAACAAAAGGTTGAGGCTGTTTCAAAGTTACAAGCAGAGGGAAAAGTTGTCGCAATGGCAGGAGATGGTATTAACGATGCTCCAGCACTAGCAAAGGCCCAAGTTGGTATTGCTATGGGAACAGGCACAGACGTAGCAATGGAAAGTGCTGGAGTTACACTTGTCAAAGGTGATCTTCGAGGAATCGTGAGAGCAAGGAAGTTAAGTCGCACTACTATGGCAAATATAAAACAGAATTTATTTTTCGCTTTTGTTTATAATGCCGCGGGTGTTCCTGTCGCAGCAGGAGTTTTATACCCTGCTTTTGGACTTTTACTTAGCCCTATGATTGCAGCAGCAGCAATGAGCTTTAGCTCAGTTTCTGTTATTGCAAACTCTTTAAGACTGAGAACTACAAAAATATAGCTGGAGAAAATATGAATAAAGACGAGGTTAAAAATTTTTGGAAAAACCCTTTTGTATTAATTTGTATTGTTGGTTTAGGCTACTGGGTTTACACATATCACTTAGAGCATGCTTTGGGACTTTTACCATACTCTATTTTGCTTTTATGCCCTTTGATGCACATATTTATGCATGGAGGGCATGGACATGGAGGACATGGGGGCCATCATTCTCATAACAACAATGAGGAATGTAGCCATGATAGTAAAAAGGAGGAACATAATGCACGGTGAATCAGGATATGGTCTTTGGACATTAGTTATTTTAAATTCAGCAATTTTTATTATTTTTGCATTTAGTTTCACGAAGCCTAAAAGTGCAACAGATTGGCGTTCCCTTGGAGCTTTTTCTGCTTTTATTCTGGCCCTATTTACTGAAATGTATGGATTTCCACTTACTATTTATTTCCTTTCAGGTTGGCTGAGTGAAAAATTTCCTGGGTTAAATATTTTCTCTCATGAAAATGGTCACCTGTGGAATGCTTTTATTGATTCTAAAATTGATCCACATTTTCATCCAATTCATATTGCTGCTAATGTCTTTATCGTTTTGGGATTCATAATGCTGTCTTCTGGATGGAAAGTCCTTCATGCAGCTCAAAAGAATCATACACTTGCGACAACAGGGCTATATGCAAAAGTTAGGCATCCACAATATATAGGTTTCGTAGCGATTATGTTCGGATTTTTATTAATGTGGCCAACACTTCTAACTATCGCAATGTTTCCTATTCTTCTTTATATGTATCATCGACTTGGAAAAAAAGAAGAAGAGCATATGATTAAAGAATTTGGTGAGAAGTATTTAGACTATAAAAAGAATGTGCCTGCTTATATTCCCAAATGGGGTGAGTTGTTTAACAAAGAAAGCAGCGAAGTCTAAAGAATGATGGAATGGCATAATAACTCAATTCATGACCACTATATGCTAATTAGTATAGTAAGTTCCATTGTGTTTTTTGGGGTTGCTTATTTAGTTTATAAAATAGTTAAAAGGAAGGATAAGTAATGGCAGAGTTTTTAGGTGACATAGCATTTATGGTTGAATTTTTGGTCTTAGGTATTGGTTTAATCGTAATTCACTATGGGAAAAAAGAAGATTCAAAACTTGTAAAGGCAGCTGGTTATATCATGAGTGTTGCTTCTGTCTTTGCATTAGTCTGTACGACTTATTTTTACTTTAAATACTACTTTAACGGGGATTTTGATTCCGCATATCCCAAATACTCTCAGG
>CAJXHA010000143.1 GCA_913053615.1 uncultured Bacteriovoracaceae bacterium
TATCTAGGTGGAAATGTTAAGGCCAAATCAGTTGGTGAAATCATTTCTCAATTTGAAATTGATACAGTTTTCTTAGGTTTAAATTATTCTTATGAAGCTGTTATCAGTCAGGGTGAGCAATTAAAGTATCTTGAAGAATTAGGTGAAATGGTTAGTGATAAGACTAATATTTTAGTTGGTGCTTTTGATAATTGTCTGCCTTTACCTTACGCAAATATGCAGTGTTTTGATACATTTGTAAGGTTAAATGAAAGACTAGCTCATTTATAATTAATCTAAATAATTAAAGATAATTTCACGATCAAGTGTTCCAGTGCCTTTTACAGTGCGCTCTAACACTTGATCTTTAAATATGGTCTTCACCTTTAAAGTCTTCACATACCCTAGAAATTCTTGATCTATATATTGATAAGCAAAGTAATTATGATAGGCCTTTACATAATCAAGGGCATCTTCATTTTCTTCACCTAAAAGATTTTTAATTAGTGGTGATTTATTATAAGCACTCTTTGAAAATGAAAGTCCACTAATGATCCCACCCCATTGAGCAACGATGGCATCCATATGATAATTTATAATAACCGGTGCATCACTATAAGATTTTAAGTATGCACGTAAGAGATTTCTGGCATTATTCCAGATACAGTAATTATGATTTCCACCAGTATAATGAATCTCTACTGGCTTAGTTGTTTCCCATACAAAGCGATTATGTCCTGCGGGAGAAACAACATATTCCACATAATTGCGATATTCATCCGTCATCACCCAATGACCTTGATAGAGCCAAAGAGAGCCATCAGTCAGAAAGTCATCAAGATCTGCATTATTACCTTTCATATTTCCATCTTCTAACATGATTTTAGAAGGAAGCTCTTTAAAGAGAAGCTCTGCTCCGGGTGCCGTAAGCTTTTTAGGATCATAATTTACATGAGGGTGAATATTTAAGTGGGTATCACCATTAATTACACTAGGAACATTCTCAGCAAAGTTTACTTCACAGAAAATATCTTGTGTCTCAATTTTTAGGCCATCTTTATCCCATGGCAGATAGAATTCACGATCACGGGTGCGCTTAATTCTTTTGGTATAATAAAGTGAATCATTAATATAGATTTCGGCCATATTCTTTTTATCGATACGACTGAGAAAGAAAGTTAATTCTGCACTTGTGTTGGGAGTCTGTATTTTAAATTTTCTTGAATATCCAAGACTAGTTTTAGTGGTCTCAGTGATAGGAGTAATTGTTTTATGATCAGCTGGATTAAAATAAGTACACTCAAGTTCAAAGTATTTATTATTATGATCGTATATATCAGCAAGCCACTGGGGCATGTCCTCGGCAAAAGAGAAAAGTGAGGCAAATAAAAGTACGATTAGGGTTTTCATGCTGTGCTAATAGCATAAATTGGGATCATTAACACTATGCAGTGTAAATAATCCCTAAGCTAAGTGGTTTCAAATTATATGCTTTTGCCCACTTAATCTAATAAAATCATAAGCATACGTCTTAGAGGCTCAGCTGCTCCCCAAAGGAGTTGATCCCCTACAGAAAAAGCATTGAGATAAAGAGGACCAAAATTAGTCTTTCTCACTCTTCCCACTGGAACTCGATGTGTTCCAGAAACATAGGCCGGAGTTAATTTTTTAAGGGTCTCTTCTTTATTATTGGGAACAAATTCCACCCAGTCATTATGAGAGCCAATAATCTCTTCAATAGTTTTTAATTCAACTGATTTAGTTAAACGAATAGTAAAAGCTTGGGAGTGACATCTAAGATTTGGTACACGTACACAAGTTCCGTCAATGGCAATTGGATTCTTTGTTCTTAGAATTTTATTAGCTTCCGCCATGGCCTTCCACTCTTCTCTGGTTTGACCATTTTCCATAGGACTATCAATCCAAGGAATAAGAGAATAACTAAGAGGAGCTAAGAACTTCTCAGTATTAATCTCATTGCTATTAAGCATATGAGAAACAAACTTTTCTGCATTCAAAGCTTCCATAGCATCAAAGTCTATTTTTGAAGTAATATCATTACTTTGTTTTAATAATTCCATCATGGCAGCGGCTCCTGCACCACTGGCCGCTTGATATGTGTGACTGACAAGGTTTTCCACCAGACCTTCTTTAAATAGTCCCCCTAGACCCATAAGCATAAGGCTAACAGTACAATTACCACCAATGAATTTCTTAATACCATTAGCGATATCTGTTTTAATCACATCCATATTTAAAGGGTCGAGAATAATGGTGGCATCCTCATCCATACGAAAACTACTAGCAGCATCAATCCAATATCCATTCCAATTAGCGGCTTTGAGTTTTGGATAAATCTCTTTTGAATAATCCCCACCCTGACAAGTGATGATAATATCCATCGCTTTTAGTTCTTCTATATTATTTGAATCTCCAATAGTGTCAGTACACTCTGGATAAAAATCGTTTTTTTGACCTTTTTGTGAAGTAGAAAATAAAGTGGCATTTACTTTTTGCAGATCACCTTCTTCTTGCATTCTTTGCATTAAAACTGATCCCACCATACCGCGCCAACCGACGATTGCTACATTCTTAGTCATTCTTTTCTCCTCATAACTCTTAAAAACTAACTATAGAGTATTGATTGGCAAATCATGTTATGTAAAAAAGACTTTGTAAACTTGAATTTTTACTCTCTTTAATATATCCTAAGTTTACTTTGAAGAGGTGCACTCATCAGTAAGTAAGTGGAGATTGCCAAAATCGATGAAACTTATCCAGGGATGCAGTGCCGAAACTAAGTCTTGGCAACACTTGGTTGGTAAACGTGGTTGAATCCACCTTACTGTCATCAATAACGACTATACGATATTGATGGAGTGCTTTAAAGGGTCTGATCTCTCGATTTTTCCTTTTACTTACTCCACGCGATATTAGAACATTATAAGGTCTATTTTTAAGATCTTGGGAGTAAGAAATGTCTGAAATTATCGTTTCTAAATTTGGTGGAAGTTCTATGCGAGATGCAACGGCAATGCATCGTTCGGCACAAGTTGCGTCCAAGCAAAATTCTTCTTTTATTATTGTCTCTGCCACTTATGGAACTACTAATCAATTAGTAGAATTAATTGAAGAGGCAACCCTTGGGCATTGGGGTGCATGTGAAAAGCTCCTCTTTAATATGCGTGAAAACCATTTTGAAATTTGTAATCATATTACAGATGATCAAACGGTTCATGAAAAAGTGAGAACTCACTTTAATGAATTAGAAACTCTTGCTCGCGGAGTAAGCTTATTGCGTGAATGCTCACCAAAGGCAATGGATAGAATTCTAAGTTCTGGTGAAAAAATATCATCGCTACTTTTTTCTGAGGCCTATAAAAAAGATTTTCCTAATAGAAAGGTTGTACTCTTTGATATTCGTCAAATGCTTAAGACAACTGATAAGCATAATAAGGCCAAACCACTCATTGAAGAAACGGCCATCAGAGCAAAAGAATTAGTTAGCTTTAATAATAATGAAGTCTATATCTCACAAGGTTTTACTGGCTCTACTCTTGAGGGTGCAACCACAACTCTTGGTCGCGGTGGTTCTGATTACTCTGCTGCCCTCGTGGCCGAGGCGATTAATGCTGATATTTTAGAGATCTGGACCGATGTGGCAGGAATTGCATCAACAGATCCACGTATATGTGAAGGTGCCAAGGCCATAAGTGAAATTTCATATAATGAGGCCAGCGAGATGGCTCAGTATGGAGCAAAGATTTTACATCCTACCACCCTAGTACCTGCTATGAGAAAAGAAATTCCCGTTTTTGTTGGAAGCTCATATGAAGCAGAGGCCAAAGGAACTTGGATAAAAAAAGAAGTTGAAAATAAGCCACTTATTCGTGCGATTACTAAAAGAGATAATCAAGTGCTCTTAACTGTCTCAACCCCTAAAATGTTAGATGCGATTGGTTTTATGGGAAAAATCTTTGATGTCTTTACTCGCCATGAAATTAGTATTGATTGTGTTACCACTTCAGAAATTAGTGTGGCCGTGAGTATTGATAAAGATGTTATGGGTGATCGCTCTTTTATGCATGATCTAGAAGAGATTGGACAAGTGAGCCTAGAAAAAGATTATTCCATGATCTCATTGATTGGAAATAAAATACTCTCCACAGCGGGACTTGGAAAAACTTTATTTAATGCACTCGAAAATATCAATGTTCGCATGGTGTGCTTAGGGGCATCTGCAAATAATTTTAATATACTTGTTAGTCATAATGATTGTGACATAGCAATTAATCAATTACACACAGCTTTTATAGGGGCTAAAGATGAAAATAGCATTACTAGGAGCTGGTAAGACTGGTGGTGAGGTTAAAAACCTGCATGAGAATACCATTGTATTTGATACTAAAAACCCACCTACAATAGAAAATTTAAAAGAGTGCGATGTAGCTATAAGCTTCCTCCCAGGTGATGCTTTTCTTAGCTACATCGACATTCTTTTAAAAGCTGAGATACCAGTGGTTAGTGGTTCAACTGGTATGGATTGGCCCACAGATTTAGATGCAAGACTAAAAGAGAAAAAGCTCTCTTGGATAAAGTCTCATAACTTCTCTCTAGGAATGAATGTGGTAAGACTTATGATTCAAAAGATGAGTCTTCTCGCGAACCTCTTTGATGATGGAACATTTAATATTCACGATATTCATCATGTGCATAAAAAAGATGCACCTAGTGGAACGGCCCTTTCTTGGAAAGAGTGGTTAGGAAAAGACTGCGAAATTACCGCAGAGAGAAAGGGAGATGTAGTTGGTTATCATCATCTCATTTTTGAATCTAATGAAGAAAAAGTAACACTTGTGCATGAGGCGAAAAATCGAGCCATCTTTGCTCGCGGTGCGATTTTTGGTGCGAATATGCTGATAGAAAACCAACTCATGCCAGGACTGCTGGATTTTAATACTGTTATTAAAGATTATTTAAAAATATAAAACTGACTTAAAACCAATAAGGCCCAAATAAAGGAAAGCGTATGCAATTAAATGATTATAGATTATGGACTGCCCTAGTAACCCCTTTTAATGAAGATCTTACTGTGGACTACACTTCGCTTGCAAAACTATTAAAAGAACAAGATGAAGCAGGTAATGGACTTTTAATTTTAGGAAGTACTGGTGAAGCATTAAATATTGATCTTGCAACTAAGAAAGCAATAGTAGAATTTGTACAAACTCAAAACTTAAACGTTCCACTTATGATTGGAGTTGGTGGCCATCAATATCAAGCAACTCATAATTGGGTAAAATGGCTTGAGACTCAAAATGTAGCTGCTTATTTAATGGTAACTCCAATTTATGCTAAGCCAGGAGATATGGGTCAGTATCATTGGTTTAAAGGTTTAATGGATGAAGCATCAAGACCTGTAATGCTTTATAATGTACCAGGAAGAACGGGAAAAGAATTAAGTTATAGAGCAGTCAGTATGCTCAATTCTCATCGAAACTTCTGGGCCATTAAAGAGGCCAGTGGTTCAGTTTTAAAATTTAAAGAATACTTACGAGTAGCTAACGGTGCTCCAGTATTTTGTGGTGATGATGGATTAATGCCAGACTTTGCACTGGCCGGAAGTCACGGACTAGTAAGTGTTGCGAGTAATACATGGCCAAAAGAAACTAATCTCTATGTTGAGAAATGTGTAGCAGAAAAATTTGATGCTAAAGAATTATGGACTAAAGCGGCCAATTCTTTATTTATCGCCTCAAACCCAATACCGGCCAAAAGAATCTTAAAAAATGAAGGACGTATTGCTCATGATACAATGATGCCACCACTGTGTGCAGAGGATCTTCAAAGTGATGCGCTTTTAACTGAGTCTTGTACAGCAGTGAGAGATTGGTACCAAAGAGAAAAATAATAAAAAATAAATATAAATTTAAGGAGACATAAATTATGAACTGGGAAGAAACATTAGATCTATTAGAAAAAGGTGAAATTCGTGCGGCCAATAAAGTTGATGGCGTATGGCAAGTGAATACCAAAGTAAAAGAAGGTATTTTAGCGGCTTTTAAAGCTGGTGAACTAAAAGAATTTGGTGATGAGCACTTTCATGGCTTTGTAGATAAGCATAATCTCTCACCTCGTAGTCTAAAACCAGAAGATGGTATTCGTATGGTTCCAGGAGGAACGAGTATTCGTCGTGGAAGTTATGTAAGCTCTGGAGTGATCTTAATGCCACCGGCCTATGTAAACGTTGGTGCTTATGTGGATGCGGGAACGATGATTGATTCTCACGCTCTAGTTGGAAGTTGTGCTCAGATTGGAAAGAATGTTCACCTTAGTGCAGGTGTGCAAATTGGTGGTGTACTTGAACCAATTGGATTAACTCCCGTTATCATTGAAGACAATGCCTTTATTGGAGCAGGTGCTGTTATCGTTGAAGGTATTCAAGTAAGAAGTGGTGCTGTGATTGCCCCTAATGTTGCACTATCAAAAGGGACTCCTATTTATGATTGTGTAAATGAGAAATTAATTACTGATATGGTTATTCCTGAAAACGCTGTGGTTGTACCTGGTAGTCGTCCTATTAATGCTAAACATGCATGGGCCCATGATCTAGGTTTAAACTTAAACTGTGCCATAATTATTAAATACCGTGATTCAAAAACTGATGAGTCATTAACTTTAGAGGATTTTTTAAGATAATGTATTTAAGCAAACACTTAATTGGAAAAATTGAAGATACTTTAAAAAGGTTTGATTCCTCTTTTTACTTCTATGACCTTGATGCTCTTAAAGCTCACTTAGAAATTGTTTCAAGTGAATTAGATCCAAATATCAAACTCTGGTATGCCTGTAAGGCAAATCCCATGTCAGCGGTTTTAAAGGTCCTGCGCAATATGAAGTTTGGTGTGGATGTGGCAAGTTCTGGGGAATTACATCAAGTGATGAATGCTGGTATTAGAGGTGAAAATATCATCGCCACAGGACCTGGTAAATCTAAAGAGTATCTGCATCACCTATTGGTTAATAATGTTCAGACCATTGTGTTGGAAAGTACTAATCAATTAGCGTGGCTGGATGAAGTGAGCGAAAAGCTGGGGCAAAAAACCAATGCTCTTGTGCGAATTCAATTGGATTGGAAAGAAGGCAAGAGTGTGCTTGGTGGTGATGCCATCACTCCTTTTGGTCTTGGAATTAAAGATTGGGAGTCAGTAGATTTTTCTAAATTTAAGCATGTTAATATTAAGGGTTTTCATGTTTTCCAATGGGGAAATATTATGGAAACTTCTAAACTTAATGAAATCTGGTCTAAAACAGTTGAAGATATCTTGTCCTTTGCTAAGGCCAAGAATCTCAGTACAGAGATAATTGATCTAGGTGGCGGACTTGGTGTTCCCTATGATTTAACCAGCACTGGGATTAAATTTTCAGAGGTGCATGAGATTTTAAAATCTGTTAAAGAAAAATATCAATTACAAACCATTTGGATGGAACTTGGCCGCTACACTGTAGCTGAGTGTGGATATTATATTACTAAAATTATCGATATAAAAAATGTACGAGGTAAGAAATTAGTTGTCACTGAAGGTGGGATTAATCATGCTGCACGAGTAGCACTCACAAATCAGGCCTTTCCTTGTCACGCACTTTATCAAAGTGCTGAGGATAAGACAGAAGAATATCAAGTGCATGGTCCACTTTGTACCGCTCTTGATCACTTAGGTACTTTTGATCTACCAGCTAATTTACAAATCGGTGATCGCTTAGTCTTTAATAAGGCCGGTGCTTATGGCTTTACTGAATCTATGCCGTATTTTCTTTGTCATGAACTACCAGCAGAAGTGATTTCATATAATGGAGATCTTATGATCCCTCGCCCACCTAAAACTGCTTATGATTGGATGATTTAAAACTGGATGATATAAAATGCAATGGAATATACAAGAAATACCCGTTAAAGAACTCTCCACCGGAGAAGTCCTAAGTATTAAGACGTATACCCTTAAGGGTAATAAGCCTGGTCCTCATGTTCATATTCAGGCCAGTGTGCACGGAGCAGAAATACAAGGAAATGCAGTTATATTAAAATTAATGGAAAAGCTTAAGGGCCTTGAACTCACAGGCAGTCTTACCCTTATTCCACTGGCCAATCCCTATGCCACTTTAAATAAGCATGGCACCTATACATATGGGCGCTATAACCCAGTAACCGGACATAATTGGAATAGAAATTATATTGATATTATAAAAACTTGTAAGATCAATTTAGAAGACTTTGTTAATCAGCATCTAAATTCTCCACTTGAATTAATTATTAGTGAGTATAAGAGCTTTATTAAAAATGCATTGGATCTCTATACCTCAAGTCTGGCCAGCTCAAATACCCTACAAGATAATAATCGAATAAATTTAATCTTACAGGGACTTTCAGTTACTGCTGATGGCATCTTAGATCTTCACACTGGACCAACTGCCACACGTTATCTCTATGCCGCAGAATATGAAGAAAAGATAGCCCATATTATGCTCTTTAAAAATATTTTAGTGATTCCTAATGATTTTGATGGAGCAATGGACGAAGCCAGCTTTATGCCATGGATTCATCTAAAACATGCCTTTAAAGATAAGGGCAAGGATATTGATTTTCCTATTGAATCTTTTACCCTTGAATTTGGAAGTGAAGAGACTTTTCAAATGGATCGCGGTGAAAAAGATGTGCAAAGTATAATCAATTATCTGCGCTATAAGAAAAT
>CAJXHA010000144.1 GCA_913053615.1 uncultured Bacteriovoracaceae bacterium
GATTAATTAAGTTTCAACTAGACTATGTGCTTAATGGTTTAGTGTCTGTTTTACTTGCTTCTACATTTGTTGCAGGTGTCTTTGGTTATATGCTGACCAATTATATCGAGTCTAAGTATATCATCATTTGGTTTTCAGCTGTTTTCTTTGCAAATTTTTGTCGCTACGTTATTAAGCGTGGTTATCTCTTAGATCCAAAGCCTGACTTTAAAAAGTATTTAAGACATTATAGTTATTTTACAGTGCTTTCTGGTATTTTCTGGGGTTCTATTAGTATTTTGACTATTAATAAATTAGACCCAGAATTTTTTGGATTATATGTTTCATTCTTATTAGGAATGGTATCAGGTGGTGCGATTTCAAATATAGGACATAAGAAATCTGCCCTAATGTATGTATTGGCCTTAAATATCCCATTTATTATAAAGATTGGAATTGAAAGACAGCCTTATTATTTACCTTATTTATTTTCTACTGGTGTCTTTACTTATTTATTTATTAAGCTCGTTATTACTTTTAATAAAGAAACACTTGAAAGTTTTAAATTATACCTGGATAAGGAATCTTTATTAGAACAAGTAGAAGAAAAGTACGATCTTGAAAATCAATTAAAAGAAGAAAAGCTAAACTCTATTCAAGCTTCAAAGCTAGCGAGCTTAGGGGAGATGGCAGCGGGTATTGCTCATGAAATTAATAATCCATTAACTATTGTGAGTGGTTACTTATGGAAATTAAAAGGTCAATTTAAAGATAATCCAGAGGTTTTAAAAGTCGTTGATGAGTCTATGAATGCTTCCAAGCGTATTGCGACTATTGTTAAGAGTATGAAGAATCTTTCACGCATGCAAAACCCTGAAGAATTAGAGGAAATAAAAATTCAAGATATTATGTCCACGGTAGATCCACTGATTTCATTAGAGTTAAAATCAACTCAAATCAGCTATGAAAATAAATTAAAACCAATTGTCTTAAAAGGACATCTCTCAGAACTTTCTCAAGTCTTATTTAATTTAATATCTAATGCCATTTATGCTTTAGAAGAAAGTGATGTGAAAGACGGAAAAATAATTTTAGAGTCCTATGAAGACTCTGAGTATTATTACTTATTAGTTAAGGATAACGGACCTGGAATAGCAGAAGATATACAAAATAAAGTATTTGAGCCATTCTTTACCACTAAAGAAGTTGGATCTGGCACTGGTCTAGGACTTAGTGTGAGCCGTTCTATTATGGAGGCCAATGGAGGAGAGCTAAATTACTCTCTTGGAACATACTCTACATTTTCAATGAAATTACTTAAGGCCTAGTCCCAACCAAACATAACTGTTTCATCATCATCCCCAGCATTCGTTGAAGTATTTGGCTCGTACCAAGCTTGAAAGACATCACTACCTTCAAACACAACCCCCGCAACATAATTACTTACTCTTGCATAGTATGGGGCCTTAGGATCACTTCCTGAACGAGTTAAGGTAATAGTTGATGTGCTTGCATTAGGAAATGTCACAGTAATAGTAACCGGTCTATCTGATGCAAAGGCAATATAGTCAGTGCTAACATTCGTGGCAAATTTTGATTTAAACATACTCACTGGTACAAAAGGAGCAGAACAATAGCCATCACTATCTGCTACTGAATTGGCAATTATATTCTCATCCGCTCTTAGTCTAACAGCATTAGATTGATACTGATTACTAGTGCCCTGAGGGTTAAGTGTACTTAATGAGCCAGCATTCAAAGTAATACTGCCACTATTATCATTTGAGTGAGTGTAGGTAACACTATTAGAATTAGTCTTTGATCCAAGTTTAGCGGATGCTGAAGGAAAACCAATAATATCTTTTGAAGAAGGTAATAATGGTTTGGGATCATAATAAAGTCCGCCATCATTTCCATAACTAAATGCTACTATAAAACCAGTACTTTCAATTTCATAACTACCTAAGCTTGCCAGACTGAATGTATGACCATTTCCTTCTGTAAGAGAGATACTGTCTTCTAATGCACCACCTCGATAGACAGTAATTGTACTATCAGTAAAGGCATAGACTTTTAATTTTAAAGGAGCGTTACGTGAAAGAATTGTTAAGAACTCTTTTCCCACCCAACTACTTGTGGCCCATGTTGCATTCCCTTGATCATTACTACCTCCAATGGAGCCATTACCTAATTTACCTGCAACATAAAAAGGCTCTGTACCCTCTAAGACAGAAAAATCACTAGCAGTGAATGCATATGTTTCACCTTTATTTAAAGTTGTGAGAGGAGAGCCATCTAATTGTAAAACATTACCATCGGCCATAGAGACCACTTGATTATTAGGAGCACCACTAATATTAATTGCTTTATACCCACCGTTAAAAAAATCTATATTGGGAAGTGTTTCAACAGTAAGGGTATTTGACCAACCAGAATAATTAGTCCCATTAAAGGCCCTAATTCTAAAATTGTATTCTGTTTCTGCATCGAGAGCATTAATGCTTGCACTTGTATTATTATTAACTCCAACATTAAAAATTGTCCAAGATCCAATTGCACCACCGTAGTATTCAATTTCATAGTCTGTTATAGGTGTTCCATTATCTACGGGAACAGACCAGCCTAAGGTAATAGAGTCACTGGTGCGGTTACTAGCTTCTAGGTTAGTAATAACCTCTGGACTAACAGTAATTTGATAAGCACTACTGGCACTAATGATTTCATTACCGGCCTTATCCACTGCTTTAACTAAAGTATAATAATCAGTTGCAGGGCTAAGTGTAATACCTGAATCAATTTGGTGAGAAAGGTTAAGTCCAATATCAACCCATTCGCCGCCGCTAATAATACCAGCTTCAGTATTCGTAGTAGAAAGTGCAAATTCATAATGATCAATACCACTTGGTCCATTATCGCTAACAGTAGTCCATGAAGAAGTATCACTTGCAATATCACTAGCATCTAGAGTGAGTGTAATCGCAGGTGAGTTGGGAGTTAAATTATCATGAGTAATACTAATATTGGTACAATCACTTAATGAACCAGCACTTGATTTAAATTGTACATAGTAATTATTTAATGAATTATCAGTTAAAGTTAAACTCTTTGAAGTATTATAGGCCTCAAATGTTTCTGTTGAACAATCACTGGCAAGAGAAATGAGCATTTCATTTGCATTTGTGGCATCGATATTTAAAGTTGCACTTGTGTTATTAGTAAAGAGCTCCCCAGTATTGATGCTAAGAGAGTTTATAGTTGGACGGATACTATCCACTAAAATTCCAGATGAATCAAAACTAAGGGCACTTAAATCGAGATCAGTAACATTAAGACCAGCATCAACTATATCATTTCCATTACCTTTGAGTTGAACAATTTCAATTCCATCATTATCAATTGTTTCGATATCGATTGCCTTAGCAAAGGTAAACACACTCGAGTTATTACCTGCAACTAGTGGTAGGTCTACTAAATTTCCATTGATATCAATTTCAAGACTAGGTGAACCTATGCTACCAACTGTTTCAGAGAATTCTATATCAATACTAATAATATCTTCATAATTATAAGTTGCACTTGCAGGTAAAGAAATTGAATCGATAGTTGCTGCAGTGACATCACTGGTATCAACAGTAGGAGATTGATTACCACTGAAAAGTGTTTTGCTGGATTCTCCCTCTTGAGCACAAGAGATAAAAATGAAAAGAATAAATATATTTATTATATACTTAATCATTTAATCCCACCCAAACATAACTGTTTCATCATCGTTTGCTGCGTTAGTATCGTTTTTAGGCTCATACCACATTTGAAAGGCTTCGCTTGCTTCAAAAAGAGTCCCTGCCGGGTAATCTGTGGTAGAGTAAGCTTTATAAGGTGTATTAGTATTTGTACCTGTCTTAGTTAAAGTTATTGTGCTGGTAGCACCACCAGGTTGAGTAACCGTAATAACAGCAGCATTAGTTGAAGCAAATGCCACCCATTCATCTTGTACATTGAGACCAAATCTCTTTTTCTGATAGGCCACGGGAACAAATGGTGCCGA
Organism: uncultured Bacteriovoracaceae bacterium; assembly: GCA_913053615.1. Taxonomy (GTDB): domain Bacteria; phylum Bdellovibrionota; class Bacteriovoracia; order Bacteriovoracales; family Bacteriovoracaceae; genus UBA845. The sequence goes on from CAJXHA010000144.1 coordinate 4,025, forward strand.
ACAATTTCCATCTGCATCCGCATAAGAATTACCAACAATATTTTCACTGGATTTTAAACGTACTGAGTTGCCAGAATAACGACTACCTGATCCATTAAAGGTTAAAGTCGCACCAGTATTTATCGTCCCACTAGCACTTGTGTTATTTGAAAAATAACGAGTATATGCATTTCCATTGGCAGAAGATGTGACCTTAGCACTACTTGAGGCATAACCAATAAGATCTTTTGATGCAGGTAATAGGGGTTTTGGATCTACATACTGAGAGCCGTTTCCATTAGCATAAGTGTAAGCAACGATAAGTCCATCACTAATCATTTCATAACTATCATAACTTGAAATAGTAAATGTATAACCCGAATCTGCCGCCACAAACTGACTTGTTACTGGACTTCCACCTGTAGTTATTGTGACATTAGAGTCTGTGAAGGCATATACTTTTACCTTCATAGGGTTTGAGCGGTTATGATTAAAGTAAAATTCATCACCAACCCATGCACTAGTTGCCCAAACCACATTTGCCTTATTGGTATTTCCACCACTACCAAGTCTTCCTGCAATAAAGAAAGGCTCACTAGCCTCCACCACAGTAAAGTCAGTACCTGTAATTGAGAGTGTATCACCTTTATTCAAGGTGGATAAGAAAGCACCATCTTTATAAATATCATTATTATCAGCAAAAGAAACCAGTTGATTGGCCGTTGCTCCACCAACATTAATAGCTTTATAGGCACCATTAAAGAAATCAACATTAGGCAGAGTGCTTACTTCTAAAGTATCTGACCATGCTCCGTAGCTAGATCCATTATAAGCACGTACGCGATAAAAGTAGTTTTCATCATCAGTGAGTGAGTTATGAGTATAACGTCTTGAGGTTGATACACCATCATTAATTGTGGTCCATGCATCACCAGAATTTTCTTTGTATTGAATTTGATAATCTGTAATGGCAGTTCCATTATCTACTGGATAGGCCCAACCAATTTTAATAAAATCAATACCACGATTAACTAAAGCTAACGAAGTTAATTTTTCAGGTGAAAGGGTAATCGTCCATGCACCACTTGCTACTACATTGCTTTCATTACCAGCATTATCGATTGCCTTAAGTAGAGTATAATATGTTCCAGAACTTAAGCTAATTGAACTATTTGATTGATTAAATTGATAACTTGTTAGGACTCCAACATTTGTCCAAGGAGCACTGGCAACGATATCCGCCTCACTTGTAGAAGTAGAAACGGCCATTTCATAATGATTTATGCCAGACAATCCATTATCACTACCTGCACTCCAAGATGTGCTTGCACTTGCGATATCAGAACCGTCACTTGCAACACTTATACTTGCAAGATCATTTGGTGCAAGAGAGTCATGAATAATGCTATCGCTATAACATTGGGATTCACCACCTGAGGCATTTCTAAATTTTACATAGACACCGCGATTACCATTAGCTGTAATATTAAATGTTGTATTTGTAGCATAGGCTGCCCATACTCCACCAGCACTACAATCACTTGTTTCAGTAATATACATATCCGCTACACCGCTAGCTGATAGAGTGAGGTTGATTGTTGTATTATTTGTATAGCTGCCTTCATCGATACTTATCAAAGCACTTGTTGAATCAATAATGACACCGCTAGTATCAAGAGCAAATACATCAGTCTCTGCAGCTTGATCTGAATAATCTTTTATAACTCCACCGTTTAAATCAATATCACTTGGTAGAGCAATTCCATCTCCATCTAGATCACCGGCCACTACGGTATAAGTAAAAACTAAATTAAATGTCGTATCACCACTGGCGTATTCTGCGTAACGAGTATTACCGCCAATACTTAGTGCAAGTCTTGGAGTTCCACTACCTGTTTCCACTAACATTCTCTTTGACCATTCAGTTGTAAAAGTTAAAACATCACCTGTTGAATAAATGCCATCTGAAATACTTAGATTATCCATAACAGGAGCACCGGTTTGACGGGCCAATTCAGCTTCAGCATCATAGTCTTCAGCTAGGCTAATTAGGTTATTAGGTTTAAAGCTGCCTTCATCTGCGCAGGAGATGTATATAAATAGAAAGAGAATGTGGCCAAGTGCTTTCAATTTCATAACTTACTTATCGGTTTTATTTGATATATTTAAAATCTCTTAACCATTTTAATATGTTTTTAATTCTCTACATAGAATCAGCTACTTAGCTCATTGTAGGTGCCAATAATTATGGAAATTGCCATAAATTTTTGACAAAAACTTTTATCATTTTTCAATATCTTGTCTAAGCTTTGCTCTCTATGAATCAAATCCTAAAAGAGATAGGGTAAGTATATGAAATTACAAATAGTACTAGGAAATCAATTATTCCCACTCAAATTTTATAAAGATCAAAAAGAAATCTTTATGAGTGAGGACTATGACTTATGTACTCATTATAAATACCACAAACATAAATTAATCTTTTTCTTGGCCAGCATGCGAAATTATCGAGATGCCCTAAAAAAGGAACAGAAAAATATTCATTATTTTGAATTAGATAAACGTCAGCACTTTTTTTCAAACTTAGAAAAAATTATTGATGAGAAAAAAATCAGTGAAATTTCAATTTTTGAAATTGAAGATAAATTCTTTGAAGAAAAAATAAAATCATTCTGTGAAAAGAAAAATATAGAACTTTCTATTCAAGTAACTCCAATGTTCTTAGTAAAACGAGAGACATTTAAAGAGTATAATGAAAAAACTAAAAAACCTTTTATGAAGACTTTTTATGAAGGACTAAGGCAAAGCACTAAAATTCTCATGGAAAAAGATGGTAAGCCTACCGGTGGAAAGTATAGTTTTGATGCAGAAAATAGAAAGAAAATTCCTAAGAAATTTGATGTAATAATTAATCCATTAAATAAAGATTGGGATAAGAATACAAAAGATGTGATGGAGCTGGTGGATAAGCATTTTTCTGATCATCCCGGTAGCTGTAAGAGCTTTTGGATGCATGTCACTCGCGAGGGAGCATTAAAAGAATTAGATTACTTTATAAAAAAGAAGTTTGAACTTTTTGGAACATACGAAGATGCCATTGATCAAAGAGATCCTTTTCTGTATCACTCTGTTCTAAGTCCTTATATAAATATAGGTTTTTTAACTCCTGAAGAAGTGGTTAAAAAGGCATTAAAGGCAGACGTCAGTTTAAACTCTAAAGAAGGTTTTGTTCGCCAAGTAATTGGCTGGAGAGAGTTCATTAGGGGCATATATCAAGAGTATTCTGAAATTGAAGACAAAGAAAACTTTTTTAAGCATAAAAGAAAGCTTACTTCTGCATGGTATACAGGAGAGACTGGGATTCCTCCATTAGATGATGCCATCAAAAAAACAATTCATTATGGCTATAATCATCATATTGAAAGATTGATGATTATTTCTAATCTCATGCTTCTATGTGAAATTGAACCAAGAGAAGTTCATCGTTGGTTTATGGAAATGTATGTGGACTCTAGTGATTGGGTCATGGGCCCCAATGTTTATGGTATGGCACAGTTTAGTGATGGAGGAATCTTTGCTACCAAGCCCTATATCAGCGGTTCAAACTATATTCATAAAATGGGACATTATAAAAAAGGTGAGTGGAATGATATTTGGGATGGTTTGTATTGGTCCTTTATAGATAAAAATCAGGAATTTTTTAAAAAGAATTATCGCATGAGTATGATGGTTAAAATGCTAGAGAAAATGGATAATAATAAAAAGAAGAAAATCTTCAGTGCTAAAGAGCAATTTATTAAGGAATTTACCAAGTGAAAATCTATTGGATGAAAAAAGACTTTCGTCTCATAGATAATGCAGCTCTAAAGTATGCTTTAAATAATGAATGTATGCTTATTGCCATCTTTGAACCAAGTATTTCACATCATTATGACTTTGATATTCGTCATTGGCGCTTTATCTATCAATCTATTCAAGACTTAAAAAGTAAGGGCCTAAAAATAAATATATTTTATGGTGAAGCAAGAAATATCTTTGAGCGATTAATTGAAGAGTTTCAAATAGATGAAATTATATCTCATGCAGAAACAGGAAATGATCTCACCTACGCAAGGGATCTTGATTTAATAGAATACTTTAAGAGTAAACATATCAAATGGACTGAATTTCAAACCAACGCGGTAGTAAGAGGACTAAAGCATAGAGATGGCTGGGATGCTTTATGGATTAAGTATGTTAAGGCACCACAAATAGATTTAATTAAGGACTTTGATAAGCAATATTTAAATGAAGAGCTTTCCTTAGAATATGCAATTCCACCATACCTTTTAGAAGAGTTAAAAAATCAACCAGAGTATATGCTACAAGGGGGAGAAGAAAAGGCCCATGAACTGTTACAAGAGTTTTTAAATGAGAAAATTGAAAATTATTGGGGATCCATTTCTTATCCAGAGAAAAGTCGTTACTTTTGCTCCATGCTTTCCGCCTATATTACTTATGGAAATTTAAGTATTCGCCAAATATATCAAGCTTGTGAAGGAGTTAAAAAACAAGTCCGCAATAAAGTATCCTTAGAACAATACATGGCAAGGCTTAAGTGGCATTGTCACTTTGTTCAAAAATTAGAACTAGAACCATCAATTGAGTATAAGAATTTAAATAGTGCTTTTGATAATATTAGAGAAAAGAAAAATAAA
>CAJXHA010000145.1 GCA_913053615.1 uncultured Bacteriovoracaceae bacterium
ATGTTCAACCAATCTTCATTTTTACCGACTTGGAGGATTAATTTTTGGAAATTTTTCAATATCTGGAATTAACCAAGGCTCACTTCCATTAGCAAGATAGCCATCTGTTAAAAGAATAACTGGCGTCATATGTTCCATTGATAATTTAGCTGCCATATAGGCCATGTGAAAACAATCACTAGGTGTTTTAGCTGCAAGAACGATTGCAGGACTCTCCCCATTTCTTCCATACATTGCAAGGTTTAAATCACTTTGTTCAGTTTTAGTTGGAAGACCTGTACTTGGTCCACCACGCTGAATATCAACCACCACAAGTGGAAGTTCGTAGACAATTGCTAGTCCAAGTGCCTCGCCCTTTAAGGCAATACCAGGACCACTTGAAGTGGTAATTCCTAAGTTCCCACCAAAACTAGCACCTATAGCTGAACAAATTGCGGCAATCTCATCTTCTGCTTGAAAAGTGATAACCCCGAGATCTTTATGTTTTGATAATTCATGTAAGACATCCGACGCAGGCGTAATAGGATAGCTTCCAAGAAATAAATTAGTATCTGCATTCTCACTAGCATAGATAAACCCCCAAGCCGTTGCTGTATTTCCATTAATTTGTCGATATGTGCCTTTCTCAATAGAAGCTGGTTTGATTTCAACTTTAGCGTGGATTGCCTCTATAGTGTCAGCGTAATTAAAACCTGCTTTTAAAGCCAGTGAATTGGCCTCAATCAAATTCATTTTTCCATAAAACTTATCTTCAATCCAATTAAGGGTTGGAGTTAAGTCTCTTGAAAAAAGATAATAAGTTATCCCAAGCGCATAAAAGTTCTTACAACGCTCTTTGGACTTTATATCTAGTTCAATATCTTCTAAAGCTTTCTTGGTTTGAGTTGTAATGGGACACTTAATAACATTAAAGTCATTTAAAGTGCCGTCATCTAATGGGTCTTCACTATACCCCGCTTTATCAAGGTTTAGAGCAGTAAAGGCGTCAGTATTAATAATAACAGTGATCCCTTTTCTAAGATCTTTAAGATTCGCTTTAAGAGCAGCAGGATTCATTGCCACTAATACATCAGGCTCATCACCAGGAGTATTAATCTCAGTACTACCAAAGTTTACTTGAAAGCCACTAATACCTGCGATAGTTCCTTGAGGAGCTCTAATCTCAGCTGGAAAATCTGGAAAAGTTGAGATGTCATTTCCCATGAGGGCACTAGTTGATGAAAACTGTGTACCTGTTAATTGCATTCCATCCCCAGAATCTCCAGAGAAACGAATAACTATACTTTCTTGTTGTTCTTTATTTGAATTTTCTACATTTTCGCGTTGCAATGTAACCGCCTTAATTTATCACTTTGTAAATGCGTACATACTAACAATTGTGAAGTAATTTGTAACCTAAAACTAGGTATAAATATATTGATTAAGCTCTATGCAAGGTGCTTTTTTGCCAATTCATTCAAATATTGGCCATAGTCCTCTAAGAGAGTTTTAATTTGCTCTTTATCCTCTCTACGAGCAAGCTCTTGCAGCTCTATGGTGATCTCTTCTAATTGAAATAAATTATATGAACGTGCGGATCCTATGACCTTATGACAGTAGTCACGGATAAATAAAAGATCAAACTTACTTGATTTGATCTGATCAAAATCATCTAATCTATTTTGCACATATTGTGAAAGATAAGCACTGATTTGCTTAGGTAAGCTCTTAGGGTCATCTTTACTTTTAAAAGGAAATGTCATTCTTGCTCCTTATAAAATTCTCGAGCATAAGATAGTTTCTTTAGCTGTCTTTTTATAATTAATTCTGAAAGCTTATCAGCAATCTGATTAATTTCACCAAGATTAAAAGCAGCATCTGTTTGGCGATCACTTACATCAATTCGATAAAGTGCTTGAGTTAATTTATCTAAATCCACTCGAATAAGATGTATAATTCTCTTGGTTAACTCTTGATGAATGTATTTTAAATATGCACTTTCACTATCTGGTGTGAACTCATTTAACTGTAGGGCAAAATTATTTTCTAAAAAGTTCTTTATATCATTCATAATTATCTAAATCTATTTTTGCATGTGCACTGTCAATTGGTTAAACGGAATAATATAATCGTGAGTATTACATACTTCCACAAAATAAGAATTAATCTTGCGTGCCAAATGTCTTTTTTGAGCAGCAAGAGGGCCATCACACTTTAAGAAAAATCTTAAATCAAGTGAACTCGCACCTGCTGATTTAAAATCAATTGAAAGTTCTTTGAAGTAAGCTTTATTCTCTTTGAAATCTTCATCGATTCTTTGTTTAATAATATTTATAAAATTTGGAATAAGTTCTGTAAAAATAACCTTTTGATGGGAATAATCAACCCCAAAGACAAACTCAATAGCAAAGCCCTGAGATAGATTAATTGGATTCATACCAATAAAATCTTTAGTTGGTAGATATTTATGTTCATCACCGATCATCTTAATTTCTACCAACTCCGGGGTTTGGAGCACAACCTTACCAAACGTACCATCATTAAGCTCAACCCAATCATCTTTACGTGTCGGAAACCAAGGCTCAGTGTCACCTACAGGCCTAGAGTGAAGACTAAGTAATTCTTTTGAACTCACTCGAATAAAACCACCACTTAGAGCAGGGTTAACTAAACGACAATAATAACCAAGTGCTTTAATTTTCCAAGGTAGATCATTATAAACTAATCTTTCACCTTCTCTAACTGCTCCCAAATTGAGAACAATCTTAAATTGTTCAAAATATTGTGGAATATAATGCTTTGAGCTCCAAATTATTGCTGCCAGCATAAATAAAATAAGGGTTACAAGTACCCAGTCATTTAAAACATATAATGTAGTTACACCAAAGAAGAATGCCGTTATAAAAGTAAAAAGTCCGTAAGCCACTTTTAAAGGACGAATCATCCAATGAACTTGTCCTGGGTATTGAGCTTCTTGTCTAATTTTAGACATTACTAAAGAGATAATCTTATCTTGTCCTAAACTTAATCCCCAAAAAAAGAGACCAAAAACTAAGAGTGCAAGAATTAAATTCTTTCCTTTAGTTTTGATGAAATCAAAAATAACTCCACCAAAAGTCGTTACAATACTTTCTTCATTTTTTTCAAGTTTTATTAAATTAAACTGAGCATCTTCTAATTGGATTTCAAATTCTTTTTTTACTCCCTTTGAGAGTTTAATAGATTTTTCGATGGTAATTTTTAAGCTCTTATCTTCTAACTTTTCTAAATAGGCCTTTAAAGCTTGGATGGCTTTTTTTGCATCCTTAATACGAGCTTTATAAAAATCAATTTTTTCTTTTAGGTTTTGAATCTCACGTGGACGCTCAGAAATTTTCTTAAAGCCAGTTATCACCGGGTCAATAATTTGCTTAATATCTTCCGAGAGATCTGTCTTTACACTTTGCTCTGGCTTTTTTTCAAGATTGATATTTGATACAGTCTCAATAAATTGAAAGCGCAATTGGTCTTGCTTAAGCTCTAACTTTTCAAGGTCACTTTCTTGCTTTAATTTAGAAATTGAATCAGTTTCAGATTTAAGTTGTCTTTTTATACTGTAGATTTGATTTTGTGTTTCAACAATTTCACTACGAATACGAACAAGACGTTCCATTTTGATCTGCTCAAAACTCTGTTCACTTGAAAGATCACTACTACTCTCAGAAACACTCTCTACAGTTTCATTGAGTTTAACTCGTGTGGCCTGTGCATCAACTTGTGCAAGGCAATGACTAAAAAAGATTGAATAAGATATAATTGTAATAAATAAGTATATATTTTTTTTCATAGTCATAAGTATAAGCAAGAAAAAAGCTAAAATCTATTTTAAATCCATTTTCAGAGTGCAAAAGAAGTGTAAGAATTTAGATATGATTAAAATAAACGAATTAACCAAGTACTTAAATCAACTACTCGATATTGGAAACTTTCAAGACTATTGCCCAAATGGATTACAAATTGAAGGAAAAGCTGAAGTAAAAAAAATCGCTTTCGCTGTGAGTGCTACTAGAGACTCTATCAATGAGGCACAACGTATTGGTGCAGATTGTTTAATTGTTCACCATGGACTTTTTTGGAAGTTTCATGGTGTAAGAACTATTACTAAGAGTTTTGCTAAAAGAGTAAAACCATTAATTCAAAATGAAATAAATTTATTAGGATATCACTTACCATTAGATGCACATATTGAATATGGCAATGCCGCCGCCTTAGCTAGACGTTTAGGCATGAAAAATTTTAAACCATTTGGTGATCACAAAGGATCCCCTACCGGAATTAAGGCAAATCTTGAAAACCCTATGAAGGTCAATGACTTTGCATCAATGCTCGAAGATATTTTAAATCACCAAGTTATTACTGCCTCTTATGATGATGAAAAAGAAATTCAAAGTTTTGGTATTATCACTGGTGGAGCAAATTCCGATTGGGTGCTTGCTCAAAAAGAAGGCCTTGATGCCTATATCACTGGTGAGATATCAGAACATGATTGGCACGAAGCACGTGAAGGTGATGTGGTTTTCTTTGCAGGTGGGCATAATGCAACAGAGCAGTTTGGAGTTCAAGATTTAACCAAACATCTTTATGAGCACTTTAAAGAAAATGAGCTAGAGTTTTTCTATATTCCATCTAGCAATCCCGCTTAGGATTAGATCTGCTTGGCCCTCGAGAATTCTTTTAATTCATTTTTATAATTTAAAAGTTTATCTGCAAGTTCATTATTTAAAAGTGATAAGATTTCAACTGCGAGTATTGCAGCATTCTTTGCATTATTAATTGCAACAGTAGCTACCGGAACTCCTCCAGGCATTTGAACGATAGACATTAAAGAATCCAAACCACCCAGTGCTTTTAATTTTATTGGTACTCCAATAACTGGTAAAGTTGTCACTGATGCTAACATGCCTGGAAGATGGGCAGCCCCACCAGCTCCAGCGATAATGACTTTGAATCCATCATTTCTAGCATTCTTACCAAACTCAATCATATCCTCAGGTGTACGGTGAGCGGAAAGAACTTGTTTATGAAAACTGACACCAAACTCTTCAAGTATGTGGGTTGCAGCTTGCATTATTTCATAATCACTATCACTGCCCATTACAATTGCAATATCTTTCATTTTGTAAATCCTAAGCTCTTAAGCTGTTCTTTATATTGTTTAGCAAAATTAATTAAACTTGTTTTATCTTGTCCCACCAGATTTATATGTCCCATCTTTCGACCAGGCCTTTCTTCTCGCTTACCATAGTCATAAAGAAAGCTCTCATTATTAGCAAGAGTAATACTTGCTAGTCGATTAAGTCCCTTTTGAGTTCCTAATAAATTAAACATTGAAGCACATGGGTACTTTAAATCTGTTAGGCCTAAATCCTCTCCTATTAATGAACGTATATGGTTTTCAAATTGAGAGGTATAACATGCATCCATAGTATAATGTGCACTATTATGGGGCCTAGGTGAGCACTCATTATAAAGAACTTTGCCATCTTGAGTTATAAAGTACTCAATACTCATAACACCTATATAATCTATCGCCTCTAATAATTTTTTTGAATATTGTATAACTTTATCTTTAATTGTATTCCCAATAAGAGCTGGCACACTTACAAACTCACATACATGATTCTTTTGAATCGTATCAACAATCGGGTAAGTTACAATTTGCCCCTTCTTATTGCGGACGAGTGTAATGGAGACTTCTTTTTCAAAGTTTAATATATCTTCTTTTATAATAGAGCTATAAGGTGATTGTTCTAACCAAGAATACATCTTATGAAAATCTGCAAAGCTTTCAACTAAGAAATTGCCTTTGCCATCATAGCCCCCCTTAGCTAACTTATAAAAGGCACTACCAGAATAATTAAGTTCATCAATTGAAATGAGCTCATATGGTACCTGAGCAATAGAGAGTTTCTTTGCAAGCTTTTTTTCAGCTAATTTATTTTCAATCAATTTAAAACTTTCAAAACTAGGAAGTAACTTATCTGCAACAAGTTCTAAAATATCTAAAGGAATGAATTCATTTTCAAGAGTTAAGATATCAACTGACTTTGCAAATTTCACCACATCATTTGCATTAAAGATATCTCCAGTACAATGATTTGATTTGGCGATACACTCATCTGGATTTAGACCAAGAGCCATAATTTCTAAAGAAAGTTTTTCTCCAGCATGAACCAAATACTTTGCAAGTTGCCCATCCCCAAGAATACCAATTTTTAGTTTTCCCATAGTCTCTTTATACTTGAGATGGTCTTTGATGACAATATTATCTATTAGATTTTCTAATATTTATTTTTAGAAAAAGTTATACTTTTTTATTGCCAATAACGAATTTAAAAATTACTCTTTTAAAAAAAGGAACAGACATGTGCGGAGTTATCGGCATTCACGGTTCCCCCGAGTCAGCGCAGGAAGCCTACCAGGGATTACTTCTCATGCAACACCGTGGACAAGATGCTGCTGGAATCCTTACGCAAACAAATAACCAAATCAACTTACATAAAGATGTTGGACTTGTTGATAAAGTATTCTCACGGGACAATTTAATTGCACTTAAAGGTGAAACCAGTATTGGCCATACCCGTTATTCGACCATTGGTAAGATTGAAGCTAAAGACTGCTTACCTTTTTTCTCAAATTATCCTTTTGGTATTTCTTTGGCCCATAATGGCAACCTTAAAAATATCGATGAACTAAAACTAAAATTGCATAAAAAGTATCAACGTTTTACCTATAGCAATAATGACGCTGAGGTAATGCTAAATATTATCTCTCACTATCTATCACAAAAAGAGCACTTTAATTTCGAATTACTAAGTGGAGCTATTTCTGAATTAATGGAAATGTGTGATGGGGCCTATGCAGTTGTTGGTGGTATTTTAAGTCATGGTCTGTTTGCTTTTAGGGATCCTCATGGAATTCGCCCACTTGTCTATGGTAAGAAATTTAATGGAACTAACTGGGTTTATGCCTTTGCTTCCGAATCCAACACACTTGAATACCTAGATTATCAATATATTAAAGATGTAAGGCCTGGTGAGCTTATATATATAGACAACCAAATGAATTTCTACTCTAAAAATATTCAAGAAAAGCAATTAAAAACATGCATGTTTGAGTGGATATACTTTGCAAATCCCGAAAGCGTTATTGATAAAAAGATGGTTTATCAAAATAGAATACACCTCGGTGATTATTTAGCGAAAAAGATAAAAGACTTAATTGATTTAGATGAAGTCGATGTGGTTGTTCCTGTTCCTGAAACAAGTCGAATTTCTGCAATCAGACTTAGTGAATTAATTCAAAAACCTTATCGTGAGCTCTTAATTAAAAATAGATATATTCAGCGAAGCTTTATTCTAAACGATCAAAAAAGTCGTGAAAATGCAGTCCGCTTGAAATTGAGTCCTGTAAAAAAAGAAATTGAAGGCAAGAATATTATTTTAGTTGATGATTCTATTGTTAGAGGCACAACCAGTAAGAATATCATAAAATTAATGCGCAATGCTGGTGCTAAGAAAATAATATTTGCCTCAACATGTCCTCCAATTCTCTTTCCTTGTCACTATGGAATTGACTTCCCAACGACCAAAGAATTAGTTGCACATGGAAAAAATTATCAAGAAATAAAAGATGCTCTAGGAGCTGATGAAGTTATTTACTTAAATATTCCTATGCTCATCGATGCTCTTGAAACAGAGAATATTTGTAAAAAATGCCTCGATGGAAAAGAGGAAATTGAGTTCAATACTTCAAACTTGATAAATAAACAGGACCCCAAAAATGAAATTAATCTATGAAGGTAGCACTAAGAATATAATTGAAAATCAAGGCACATATAGTTTTGATTTTAAAGATGACTATTCTGTATTTGATTGGGGAAAAATGCCTGACTTGCTTGAGAATAAGGGCTTTTATCTCTGTCAAATAGGTGGCGTATTATTTGAATACCTTAGTACAAAAGGTATTAAGCACCATATGTTATCTTATTTTAATCACAAGATGCAGATTCAACACTTTGAGCTTTCTCAGTTTATCAACCTTGAAGTAATCTTTCGATTTGGTGTACCAACTGGCTCATCTTTAATAAAAAGTGGTTATAAAGAAGGAGAAAAATTTCAAACTCCTTTAGTTGAATATACTACTAAGCGTGAAGCAATTGACAGAAAATTAACTGAGAAAGAGGCAATCCAAATAAGTGGCTTAAATCAACAGAGCTTTAAAAACTTACATGATAAGACAATTGAAATTGCTACCATTCTAAAAGAGTTTTTCGCTGATTTAGATATAGAGTTATGGGATGGCAAGTTTGAATTCGCACAAAATAAAAATGGTGAGTTAATCTTAACTGATTCTATAGGACTAGATGAATTAAGGCTAAGCTATAAGGGACAATACTTTTCTAAAGAGCTCCTTAGACAATACTATCGCCAGACAAACTTTTATAAAGAAATAGAAGCTCAAAAAGTAGAACTAGGTAGAATTGAACATAGTAGAGTAAAGAACCGCCCATCAAATCTTGCACCCAATGTAAAAAAGCATATGGAGCAAATGTATGAAGCTATATATAGACTAATTGTCCAAGGTAATAGAGATAAACTTGATACTTGGAATACACAAAATGCTCTTCATCAGTTTAACCAGAAAGTTATTATCTATGGTGAA
>CAJXHA010000146.1 GCA_913053615.1 uncultured Bacteriovoracaceae bacterium
CTTAATAATAATTCTTGTACAACCAATAAACTAATCGATAAGCATGCAAGAATCTACTCTGAGTATAATATTGCAGGCCTAAAAAATTGCTTACAAAATTATGTACGTTTAAACCCTAAAAAATCTATCTCAGTTGAGCTTTGTAATTCTCTCGTTTTAAGCTCACGTGGTAAAGTTATCTCAGCTAATGTCTATGGAAAAGATGTTCCTACAGATCTAAAGTGGTGTGTAGAGCAAGCATTTTGGAAGGCTGAGTTCTCACTATTACAAATAAAAGAGAGAACGAATGTAAAATTTCCGTTAAATTTTGAGTACAAGTAAGAAAATATCTTCTAAGTCCACAAAATCAAATTATCTCTTACAAAGATTGAAACCTCGGTGTCAAAATGCACTTTTGACAAAAAATTTCTTCAATATTATTAAATGTTTAGAGATGATGTTATGAAAAAGTTAGTTTTTATCTATACAGGAATTATTACTGCATTTATTGCTGCGAGAGTAGTAATTGATTACTTTTATAATTAAGAGGAACTTATTCTTCACCCATAACGACAAATTTAAATTCTTTAAAACCAGCTTCGGCACATGTGTACATTACTTTTTTAATATAATCGTACTTCATAGACTTATCGATAATCAAATTGGCTAAACCAGAGAATGGTTTTGCAGCACTTTCTAACTTTGCAATTGTTTTAACTTCTTCTTTCTTTTGAACTAGTTCATTGAAAAGGGGAACAATTCTCTTTCCACCTTGGTCATAAACGACTCTTGGCATACTTTCAGTATCGAGAATAACTTTATTATCAACCCAGATTTTGTCTTTTGATACTTGTATCTGAACACCAGCAGTATTAATTGTTTGAGATTCAGATGTTGGCAGCTCGATGCCCTTTGGAACCTGCATAGTGATTCCAGAAGTATTATAACTTCTTAAAAGGAAAACCAGTAGAATAACTAAAATATCTAAAAGGGAAGTGATATCAATTTCAACAATCCCTTTTTTCTTCATTTTTCTCTGGTTTCTTATCGATCTTTTTCTTGCCATAATAATTCTCTAGCTTAGTAAGTTCCCAAAAATTATTTTTGAAAATAGCTCTCTTACTTTTGTATCAATTCCGTCTTTGTCTTTGATATAAAGAGCTTCATCAGTATTTTTAAACATTCTCACAGAGTCCATAATTTTAACGATATCTTCGTAACTTAAATTTATCTGTGGTTCTAAAATAATTGTTTTTTCACTTAAATGCTTTTTCTTTAATGTAATTAAGTAATCATGTAGCTCTGTATAATTATAAGCTCCATCACTTGTTTTCTTGATCACGTTTCTAGTACTGCTTGGAACACCTGTCTTTAGGGTAAAACCATTATTAGTCACTTGAAGGGTAAGTGCTAGTGGTTTTTTATTATCCTTTGGAGGAGGTGAGCTTGAAACAATAGGAACATCACTCGCAATCTCGTAAATCTTAATAAATTGTGCACTCATTAGGAGAAAGAATATAAAGATGAAGACTGCATCTAATATTGGAATTAGATTCAGTCTTTGTTCTTCTTTTTGTGCCCTTCTCTTAGTGGGTAACTTATAGGCCATGCTTAATCCTCAATTTGCTCTTTAGTACCAAGTAGGTCTAAAAGCTTTACAGAAAACTCATCAATTTCATTTGTAATCTTTTCAGCTTTAGTATTTAAAAAAGCGTGGATAATCATAATTGTAATTGCGGCCATAAGACCAAGAGCTGTTGTGTTCATGGCTTTTGAAATCCCTAGAGCAAGTAATTCAGCTTTTTGAGCAGGATCCGCAGCAGCAACAGCAGAGAATGATTCAATAAGACCTTGGATTGTTCCAAGTAGTCCAAAGAGAGTAGAGATATTAGCAATTAATTGAAGGTAGTTTAATCTTGATTCTACTTTTGGCACAACTTCTAGTGCAGTAGCATCTAAGGCATTCTGAATTTGTTCCGTTCCTTGGCTTGCTCTTTTTAAGCCAGACTTTAAAACTCTTGGCAGAGCAGCAACTGAACCAGAACATACTCTAATTGCTCCTTGGATATCATTACTTAGTACATATCTTTGAATCTCATTCATAAAAGAAGGACCGTCTACATCAAAAGTCTTTGATAACTTTCTAAAACGTTCTAATGCGATTGCAATACCAAAGCCCCAAATACCAAGTATGATGAACATAAAAACTCCACCACCTTGAATAAAAGCTGCCAATTGGTTCACTACGCTTAATCCTGTTGTCCCTTCCATGGTTTCTCCTGAATTTTAGTTGCTATTTAGTTACTATTGTAAGGCATTATTATTACGAAACAAAATGATAATTGTTGCCGATTATTAAAAACTTACAAATCTGACTGAGTTAGTTGGTAGGGAAATTAGTCTTTTGATTTATTGAACCAATTATTCCAGGTTGTCGCTGATGATCTTGCACTCTGGTTTTCATCAAATAGCCCTGTATCTTTCCAAATTTTTGAGAGATTATCACTGCCTAATGTATCAGTCCAAAGAGTGTCATAATCATAAGAACTAAACCAAATAATCGTCTCTATATCTAGCTTATTTGATTCTTCAAACATTTTAGTTAGGTATTCATTTTGATTTGCTTCATTACTAGTTACATTTAAAGAATATGCCGGAACACTTAGGTTTTCTGCAATCCATCCCGTTTCGACAATCCCATAAGGTTTATTTGGTGCAATTGTTTGAATTTGAGAAAGCCAATTAGAAGGTAGGTTTGCAGGGTTACCAGCATTGGCATGTCCATAGAATGCATAGCCATAAGTACTTATACCGACAATATCAACATAGTCTTTAATCTCATCAAACTTACTTGTAACAGTTTGCATATTTGCTGAGCCAGGTTCTTTTAATGCAATTGAGACCATTAATTTTAAGTTAGGATAGGATCCTTTAATTGCATTATAAACTTGTTGTGCAAAGGTTTTAAATTTATTGAACTTTGTGGAGTCATTGAGCATAAGATCACTAATCTCTGGAGCATAATTAAAATACTCAGGGTTAAAGCGCGATATTAGCTCTAGCGCAAAATTAGTGTATGCACTTATGACATTTGAATCATCAAAACTACGATTGTCCCATGGGCTTGGTCGTGATTGATTGGCCGATGTTCCCCAAAAATCAGTGAGGTCATTTCGAGCAGAGTTTAATGAGTCGATTGCTAGATAAATTTTTTTGTCATTATCTGTGAGGTTAATTCTATTATTAATTTCATTCTGAATATTTGTTTCGTAATTTGAAAAATTAGGAAAGCTAGAAGCATCATTAAATGGAATACCTTGCTGAAAGTGGTGAGCTACTATATCACCTTTTGAGTTGATATAGTCATAAACATCTGTTTGTGCTTGTGTTGTTGCTTCATACAACCATGGAGTAAATCCCATATAGAAACTTCTTTTGGAATTACTATTTGCAGAAGTTAATTTGCTCTCTTCCTCTTTAGCACATGAAAAAAATAGAATAAAAAATACAAGGTACCTCACCTTAATATTATACCACTGACTGTGTATTTAGGTACAGTGAGGAAAGAGATACTATAGACGCTATATATGTCGACTAGGCGTAATGTTCTGGATAGAGCTCTCTCTCAATACCTTCGATGAAAATATGGATAAGCTTTATATGAACTTCTTGAATTCTGTCGGTAATAGGTGAGTCAACAATTATTGGAACATCAACCATGTCTTTTAGTTCGCCACCAGTTTTCCCGAGAAGGCCCACAACATTCATTCCAATTTTTTTAGCCTCTTCAGTGGCCAAGATAACATTTTTAGAATTTCCAGAGGTCGAGATGGCAAGAAGTGTGTCACCCTTTCTTCCCCAAGCACGCACGTGACGTTCAAAAATATATTCATAACCATAGTCATTTGCAACACAAGTAATATGGCTTGGGTCTCCCATACTCATTGCTGCTATTGGGTCACGATCTTTTCTATACCTACCTGTAAGCTCTTCTACAAAGTGCATAGAGTCGCACATTGAACCACCATTACCACAAGATAAAATTCTCCCACCAGCTTTTATTGAGCTCACCATTGTCTTAGTAGCTTGATCAATGAGTTGAATATTTTCTGAATTATTAATAAAAGTTGTAAGTGTTTCGAGTGATTGGTTAAGCGAGTCAGCGATGTACATTCCGTTGTGCTCCAAAGAAAAAGGCCCAATCAATGGGCCCTTTATTTTAAGTTATAAAATTAAACTAATTCGTTAATACTTTTTAAGATCTCAGCCTTTGGTTGGTTTCCAACTAAAGTACTTTTAACTTCTCCATCTTTAAAAAAGATAAGAGTAGGGATCCCACGGATACCATATTTCTGAGCAAGTTCCCCTGCTTCATCTACATTAACTTTAACAACCTTAGCTTTACCAGCTAGTTCATTATCAATTTCATCAAGAATTGGAGCTAATGCTTTACATGGTCCGCACCACTCAGCCCAAAAGTCTACTATAACTGGCTTATCAGATTTAATTACCGAGTCTTCAAAATTATTAGTTCCTACGTTTTCCATAAATGTCTCCTAGAAATATATCCTTATAACTTAACATAAGTGATCTATATACGCCAAATATTACACCTAAATATCGCTTTGCACCAAGCACTTTTTACTTATTTAATAAAGTGTTGAAATTTAGTATGATTGATAAAGATGAAAAGAAAGTACTTATTAAAATCAGGCATTAATACTGCTCGTCTAACTCGCCTAATGGCGAAGGCGATTGATCTATTTTTAGTATTGATTTTGTCTATGCTTTTCTATCCTTTTGGATTGATTCTCGCTATTGCATATATTGGCTTATCTGATTCTCTTTATGATGGGCAATCTGTTGGTAAGAGATTTATGGGCTTTGCAGTAATCTCGCTTGAAGACGGGAACCCTTGTTCTGTGAAGCAGTCAGTAATAAGAAATCTTCCAATTGTTATTCCAATGGTTTTTGCGATTATCCCATTATGAGGATGGATCTTTTGCAGCATACTATCTATTCCACTAATTCTTATGGAAGTCTATCTCTTGTTTAAGTTAGACTCGGGGCACAGACTCGGTGATGTAATGGCCGATACGACGGTTATTGCTAATGATCCGAACCGTGTCAATACTAAGAAATCCAAAGATGGTTGGTTTGAGAATGAGAAAAACATGTCGCCAGTTAACCGCACTTTAATGTAGACTCTTAAGCACATTATTCAATTTAAAACATCAAGGATTTCATGAAGAAAAGACTTATCATTGTTGATATTAGTAGTTTTATTTTTAGAGCGTTTTTTGCCATTAGACCAATGAGTGCACCAGATGGAACACCTGTAAATTCACTCTATGGAACTTTGAGTATGGTTTTAAAACTTTTAAATACCTACAATCCAACACATATTATCTTGGCCCGTGATTTAGCCGGCGGATCTTTTAGAAATGAAATTTATCCCGAATATAAGGCCAATAGAGGAGCACCTCCAGAGGAGTTAATTCCTCAGTTTGCACTTATTGATGAACTCTTTACCCAAATGCAAATTCCTCAAAAGGCAATGGAAACTTATGAGGCGGATGATATCATTGGAGCACTTGCAACTCAGTTTAAAAATGACTTTGATGAAATCTATATTGCAAGTGGTGACAAAGACCTAATGCAATTTGTTGATGATAAAGTAAAAATGCTAGATACCATGAAGGAAAAACTTTATGGGCCGAAAGAAGTTTATGAAAAAATGGGAGTGCACCCTAATCAAATTATGGATTACTTATCTCTTCTAGGGGATTCATCAGATAATATTCCGGGTGTAAAAGGTATTGGAGCCAAGGGAGCGGCAAAGCTTTTAGAAGAGTATGAAAACTTAGATAAGCTTATTGAAAATATTGAACATATTTCAAATAAAAGAGCGAAGACAGCGTTGGAAGGTAATATTGAAATGGCACACCTTTCAAGAAAATTAGTGGAAATTAAAACAGACATGGATCTTGGCCTGAAGCCAGATGATTTAAAATTTGAGTTAACTCCACATGAAGGTCTAATGCAATTTTTAGATAAAGTTAATTTTAAATCTATGAAAGCTAAAATTGCTAGTAATGAACCAACAGCTGTAAGTGCCAAACCAGAAAACTTTATCTCTTTTGATTTTCTATCAGAGAAAAAGAAGATTGATGAAGTTCTTAGTGAAATTCCAAATTATGATCAAGTATTTTTAGAACCAATTTATAATAGTGATAATTATCATGATGGTATTGCACAGTACTGTGGTGTTGCTTATGGAGAAAATGTCAAAATCATTGACTGTGAAGCAATTGATGGACTAGAGGGATTACTTAGTCCAATCCTAGACTCTGACACCATGATTATTGGAACAGATACTAGGGCACTGGCATTCGCCGCTCAAAAGCTAGGGCGTGAAATGCAAAATGCTTTTGATCTTACCCAAGCTCACTTTGTTATAGATGCTGATAAAAAACATAATCTTGAATCAATGGCACAAGAGTATCTTTATGAAACAATTATCTCCCTAAAAGATCTTAAAAAAGAATCAATGGAGAGTGAGCAGTCTAAAAGAAACTTTCAATTTGCTTTGGCAAAAAGGTCTTGGGCCGGTCTTCGTGTCTATCCTTGGCTAGATAAGGCATTAAAAGAAAATAATCTTTACCAAATTTACTTTGATCTTGATATGAAGCTAATTCCAATTCTTTCGCAAATGGAAGCACAAGGAATTGATCTTGATGTTAAATTCTATTCAAAGCTAGAGAAAGAGTTTACAGAACAAACGGATGAAATTGAAAAACAAATATTTGAAGCTGCTGGTGAGGAAGTTAATTTAAAATCTCCTAAGCAAGTATCTAAACTCTTATTTGAAACTCTAGAGCTGCCAATTGTTAAGAAAACAAAAACAGGAGCTTCTACAGACTCAAGTGTTCTAGAATATCTTGATGCAACTGAGGACTCTGAAATACCTGGCTTAATTCTTCAGTATAGAGAAATAGAAAAATTAAATTCGACTTATGTTAAATCATTTCCAAAACTAGTTGGAGATGATGGAAAAATTCATACCCACTTTTTACAAAATGTGGCTGCGACAGGAAGACTTTCAAGTGAGTCTCCAAACCTTCAAAACATTCCTATTAGAACTGAAAACGGAAGAAGATTAAGACAAGGGTTTCAAGCAGAAAAGGGTTACCAGCTTTTAGGTGCGGATTACTCGCAAGTAGAACTTAGAATACTTGCACACTTCTCTGAAGATCCTGTGATGGTAAAGGCCTTTGAAAATAATGAAGATATTCATGCCCAAACTGCAGCTGAAGTTTTTGGTATGAATTTAAGCGATGTAACTCGCGAAGAAAGATCGACTGCAAAAGCGATTAACTTTGGGCTTATGTATGGACAGAGCTCTTTTGGACTTTCACAACAATTAGGAATCTCGCGTACAGAAGCAAAGGACTATATCACTCAATACTTTAAAAAGTTTAAAAGAGTGAAGTCATTTCTTGATGGACTAAAAGAAGAGTGTGAAAAGAAAGGTTATTCCGAGACCTTATTTGGAAGACGACGTTATATAAAAGATATTAATAGTACTAATCGCCAGGTAAAATCCATGGCCGAGAGGATGGCGATCAATAGCCCGATTCAAGGGACTGCAGCGGATATTATTAAGCTTGCAATGATTAATATTGATCATGAATTAAAAGAGCAAGGCCTTAAGTCTCGATTATTACTACAGGTTCACGATGAATTAATTTTCGAAGTTCCTGAAAATGAGCTTGACTTGATGCAGAGCCTAGTTCGTGAGAAAATGGAGTTAGCCGCGCTTTTAAAAGTCCCTCTCAAAGTAGATATGGGACATGCAAACAATTGGTATGACCTTAAATAGGTAGGTGCAAAATGAAAACCCCTCTCATCCTTGCATCGTTATTCCTAGTTGCGTGCGCTAGTCAACAACACGTGAATAACGATCCAAAACAAATTGAAAAGCCACTGAGTTTTGTGGCACCCAATCAGCTCGCAACTGCGGACATGTACATTTTTGAAAACCCTAAAGATCCAGCATTTAAACCGGATATCTATGTGGGCAAAGGTGAGCTGCGTCCTAGTGCAGTTGTGCCACAGCATGTACATGAATCAAGTGATGAAATTCTTGTTTTCAGTATTGGCGGTGGAGAATTAATTATCGATGGAAAAGTCTATACTATTCAAAAAGATCAGGCTTACTTTATCCCTCGCGGAGTAAAACATTCGTACTCTAATCGTTCTAATTACACAGCGAAATTTGTACAAATCTATTCACCACGAGGACCTGAAGAAAAGTTCTTTAAGTGGGCTCCGAAGTAGTCTTAGTTAATACGTACCTCTTCCTTTACACTCTTATTAAGGGCCACTTCGATATTTTGAATTTTCATATATTGAGCAACTAACTCGCTTTCAGATAATGTATTTACTTTGCTTAATAGCTCTTTAGAGTTCTCTAAAATCTGTAAAGAATTTTTACTTAAGTATTCTGCATTTAAATCGAGTGTTTCATGTGCTCTCGTTAATTGCATGATTGCATTATCTAATCTTTCAAGGGCCTCTTGTTTTACAGACTCTGGAAGTTCTTCAGCACCATTTTTAACAGCTTCACGAATACCTTCATAATCACGTAAAGAATAACTCTTACTAATTAAACTATGCTTAT
>CAJXHA010000147.1 GCA_913053615.1 uncultured Bacteriovoracaceae bacterium
ACTGGACAAGCAGCTGCTTTAAAGGCCAAAGAATTTGCAAAGACTAATAATGTTAAAGTTGCTTATACAATGAGTGATCCAAACATGGTTAAATTCTTTAAAGATAATGTTGATGCTTTATTAAAAGATCAAGTAGATCTTTTATTTTGTAATGAAGCTGAGGCCATGGAGTTCACAGGTAAAGACAGTGTTGCCGATGCTAGAGAAGTTTTAAAAGATTATGCAAAGCACTTTGCCATTACATTAGGTAAGAATGGTGCCGTGATTTGGGATGGTCATACTTTTATTGATATTGAACCATATAAAACTGAAGCAATTGATTCTAATGGTGCTGGTGATATGTTTGCTGGGGCGTTTCTTTATGGAATTACTAATGGAATGAATTATGCAGGAGCGGGCTCTTTTGCAAGTCTTGCTTCTAGTAAAGTTGTAAGTCAGTTTGGTCCAAGACTTAAATGGACTCAAGCCAAAGAGTTATTAAAAGATAATCGTGGAGAATAAGATAATGAGATTAAGTATTAAGAATTTGATTAAAGATAAACCAATTGGCAGTGAAGTTGAAATTAATGGTTGGTTAAAGTCTCAAAGAAAAAATAAGAACTTTAGTTTTATTATACTTAATGATGGTTCAACTCAAGATGATGTTCAAGTTATTGCTGATAGTACTCTTGGAAATTATGAAGACTTTTCTAAAATTGGTACTGGTGGATCACTGGGAATTAAAGGAAAGGTGGTCGAGTCTCAGGGGAAACAGGATTTCGAAATACAAGCTACAGAAGTTATCGTTTATGGAGATGTAAGTGAAAACTATCCACTACAAAAGAAAGGAACTTCTATGGAGTTTCTTAGAGAGGTAGCTCATTTTAGACCTCGAACAAATACTTTTGGAGCGGTTTTTAGAATTAGACACGCCCTTGCTCAAGCAACTCATAGATTCTTTGATGAAAAAGGTTATTTTTATATTAATACTCCAATCATTAGTGCTATGGATGCTGAGGGAGCAGGTGAATTATTTAGAGTATCGACTCTTGATGCCGCTAATCCTCCTATGGAAAATGGTAAAGTTGATTTTTCTAAGGACTACTTTGGTAAAGAAACATTTCTCTGTGTAACTGGTCAGTTAGAAGCTGAAGCATTTGCTTGTGGAATGGGAGGAGTTTATACATTTGGTCCAACTTTTAGATCTGAAAACTCAAATACTCCACGTCACTTAGCTGAGTTTTGGATGATTGAGCCAGAAGTAGCTTTTGCAGATCTTGATGATGTTGCAAGTCTAGGCGCTGAATATATTCAGTATATGATTAAATATGCCATGGAAAAATGTCCTAAAGAATTAGAGTTCTTAAATAAATTTATTGATAAGGGACTTTTAGAAAAATTAAATAGTGTTAAAGATACTCCTTTTAAAAAAATCACTTATACAGAGGCAGTAGATATTCTGCAAAAAAGTGGACAGAAATTTGAATACAAAGTTGAATGGGGTGCAGATCTTCAAACAGAGCATGAACGTTTTCTTACGGATAAACACTTTAATGGTCCTGTAATTGTTACGGATTATCCTAAAGAGATTAAAGCATTTTATATGAAGCAAAACCCAGATGGTAAAACCGTAAGAGCAATGGATATTCTTGTTCCTGGAGTTGGGGAGATTATTGGTGGTTCTCAACGTGAGGAGAATTACGATAAATTAGTAGCTCGCATGGAAGAATTAGATTTAGAACTTGATCTTTATCGTTGGTTTTTGGACTTGAGATTAAATGGAACAGTTCCACACTCAGGCTTTGGATTAGGCTTTGAGAGGGCAGTTATGTACATTACTGGAATGAGCAATATCCGTGATGTGATTCCATTTCATAGAACTCCAGGTCATGTGGAATTCTAAATAATATTTAATGAAGTACTGCTTTTAGTCGATAAGTAAGTAAATGAAATATTTACTAAAAAACACTGTATTCTTTCTCTTGCTTTTGAGCTCATTTGCTTTGAATGCCAATGAGACTCAGGCCATTATTCAAATTGAAAATTTGCTTCTAATTACAGGTCCACAAGACTTTGTTAGTTACGTACAGCAGGTTCAGGCAAAGGCCGAAGTGAATATGGCAAATCCTTTTGCACCAAGAGCAGAGCTAAGCAGTGAGAGTTCATATTATTGGACCTACTTTCAAGGTTCTGAGTATTTAAACGAATTAAAAAAGCAAATCTTTTCAAGTTTTACCAGTAATGAAATTGACGAAATTTATAAGTTCTATAAAAATCCATTTCATGCAAAGTACTTAATTCACTTTAATACTAGAGCAAGGCTTAGTGGTTTACATAATCGCATTGGTAAAGAAAATATAGAAGATCTTAAAATTATTGCAGATAAAATGGTTTTAACTAAGAATCTCTTAACAACTCATCTCTTACAGCCAATCATTGAAAAAGAAAAAGAATTATTACAAAAAGAAATCGATCGAATTAACCAAATATATTCTGTGGTTAAATTGTCTAATAATGTAACTACTGAGAGAGAGTTAAAAAACTATACACGTTACCTAGAAAATTATAATGAATTAATTTTAAAGTATTATACCAATAGTTTTGAGGAGTTTAGAAAGAGTGGTATGAGGTATATGGTTAATGCTATGAAAGATAGAGCATTAATTCAAAAATTTGCTTCAATAATTATAACGTATCACTACTTTTATCTTTTAAAATATCAGGATATATTTAAAAATAAAGAAAACTTAAAAAAGAAATTAGAAGAAAAAGAAAATTATCGTTTTTAAAGGCCACTATGAAATTTATAAAAATAATATGTTTATTAATGTTAACTGCCTGTGCAAGTCATCATCGCTTAGAAAAATCAGATTATCTCGAATACGCTAGTTACCAAATGAATTGCCCCCAATCACAATTAAAAGTCGTTAAAATTGCAGGGGATCTAGTAAAGGTTAGTGGCTGCCAAAAAAGTGCTGAATTTGAAAAAATGTGCTCATTAGGGCCTTGTTATTTAATAAAAAAATAAGCAAAACTTCATACAATCCTCATGATATCAGGTAGATAGCAGGCATATAAATCCTTCAAAATGTGTATTGCAATGCGTTATTTTCTGGTAATTTAGCTCAAACTATTTTGAGGTTAATTATGAGAAAATTATCAGTCTTTATTTTTGCACTTATATGCTCGTTACCACTATGGTCACAATTAAATGCTAATGAAATAGAGTCTGCTCTAATTTGTCCTAAAGATGATCAAGGTTCAGATTTAGGCTATTGTCAGTATACTGTTCAAAACTTAAATAGAGCACAGGCCCTTATTTCTAAGGTAAACCAGGCTTTATTTAATGGAAGACCAATTAGTTCTAGCGATGGAATACTGCAACCCTTTGGTGAGAATGAACAACAATTACTATTCTGGCATAATAATCCCGCAATACTAGATAAGATGAAAACTATTATTCCTCTTTTAGATACTCTTGAGAATTTTACGACGTATTCAATTGTTGAGGTGAGAACTGATATTTATGAAGTTTCTGAATCAGGTCTATCTTCTTTAGGTGCAGAAATTTCTAATTTAAAATTTGGTTCTTTGTTTGGAAGTGACGATGATAATGGATATGGTGTTACTGGCAATAATAATGGCCTTGGAGTTGATTTAAAAATTGGAACTTTAGAACTGCAAGGTTTAATTAGTGCGGAGAAAAGTAAAGGTACTCTTAATAGAAAGGGTACGATTATACGTACAGTTCCAAATTTATCAAACTTAAATTATAAAGATACGACTCCAATTTACTTTGCTCCAGGTGCTGGTACTAATGTATTACAGCCAGAAACTGGTATTAAGTTAAATGGAAAAGTAAGTATTAATCAATACAATAATAGCTTGGTTAATATTAAAGATTATTCATTATACTATGGGACTCTAACTGATGGTGGCTTTGTTAACTCTGTGGAAATCCCATTCTCAAATTTAATTCTTGAAGAAGGTGTTTCATTTCCAATTGTTAGTTCTAAAACAATAGGCACTATGAAGGTTAAAAAACGTGGTCTTTTTGGTTTTGGAAATTCTGAGTCAATTGAGGATTCAAAATTATTAGTTTATACATCAGTAAAGATCTACTCATTTGATGAATACATAAATTCTATCCGTGCATTAGCACAAGAGCCTAAACTATCTTTTACAAAAGAAGAAAAAGAGAACCTTGATACTAATTGTGTCAATGATCTCGATGTTCTAAATGATTTAAAGCTTATAGCTAAAAGAGATCAATTAGGGGATCCAGTACTTAGTTTTATGTTTGATAAAGACTATGCTTGTAAGGACAATTTTAAAAGAAGAGTTAAGATTACTATTACTGGAGAGGACATTAATAAACAAATGAATACTACGGTAACAACCTTTGAAAGGTTAATGCACATACCATTAAGGATTAAAGAAATTGCACCAAGAAGTTTCACTCAACCAAGTTTAACTTTTAAAGTGAAACTTGAAACATATGGTCGTCTAAGATCAAAGGTAACTCTCTATCTAGAATTTGCACCAAGTGTATATGATATTGAGGACATGTTTTGGATAAAATAAGAATTGTTTTTCTCTTACTTTTTTCTTTGAATGTAGGGGCCCTTGAGCTTGGTCCCGAATTCTTAACTGCTAAATCCTATAGTGATCAGTATCGATCAATTTTAGTTAATAAATTAAAACAAATGGATCAAAACTTTATTAGAGATATTAATGGTCCAGAAATTCGTTATATTTCCAAAGAAGACACAACTTGTTTAGATGGTACAAAAGTAGAGAAGAACCAAGCTTTAATGCGTGTGATCTTTGATAATAAATTAAAGGAAGATAAATATACTGAAGTACGTGACTATATGGGCTGTAATGGGAAAGTGGCCTTTCAAGAGTATATCGAAATTAAGGGTATTAACCAGGCCCTGCATAATTTAAGTGATTTCTACGCTAGTCGACTTAAACTTGGTGCTGTGAAGAATTATAAAAATTTTGAATATACACTTTTTGATAATCAAGGTGAAAGAGTATTTAGCATAACAAATGAAGTGCTAAGTAAAGAAAATAAAAATAATTCGGAGATGAATTTTTTTCTTAATAACCAATTATTTTTTAAAAGGATAATTAATAATGAAAAGTGGATTACTTATCACAGTTATCCTTTGTCATTTTCAATGAATAGAAATGGCTATTCAATTAATATTAAATCAGCAGGAAGATTTCAAAGACCAATTATGGCTCATATAACTCCTTATAATATTGAGTATTATAATGAAGATCAAGAAAGAGTGGCACTTGCAAAGTTTCAAGAAAACTTCACCGTTAATGGATTTAATTTTATCATGGACTCACTTTTGGCATATTATCCACAAACAAGCTTTGTGACATCTAATTTACAGTCTTCTAAGTTACTCACTGAATTAAGGGATGCTCAAACATTCTTAATCAATGGGGTGCAATTAAACTTAGTTAGAAATCTTATTGAGGAATATATTGAAGCGGTTCAAAAAGGTGAAATCGTTGATAATAGGAAAAAATGAAGTACCTACTATTTATTTCTTTATTCAGCTTTACACTTTTAGCACAAACACTTAAGCCTGCTAAGATGTATGATCACGAAGTAATTTTAACAAATTACTTTAGACCATTGCGAAATTATGCATTAAAGCTCAAACAATTATATGCCTTTGATAAATCACTAAATAAATACACGTTTTATACTGAGAATAGTCTATATTCACATTTCTCAATAGAGTTAAATATTATTAATCAAAATACATATGAAATTCTCATTAATAGTGAAAACTTTGATCTTGAAATTATACGTTTCTACACTGAGTCTCAATCTCTCTTTAATTTAGATGATTTCTTAGAATTAAAATTTGTAAAGTCTTTTAGTGCTATGGATTATCAAGTTGAAATAGCAAGTAAGGCCAGAATCATTCAATCCTTTAAACAAGATAATATTCGACAAACTCAGTACGTTTTAGGACCAACAGGTACGAGAGCAAATTTAGAAGAATATCAGACTAGTGACTTCTATGAGTCAACTTTCTCTTATAGTTGTAGTCAATGTACAGGTGATATTCTTAGAGCTCAATTTACACCTGAATATGAAAGGTACTTTAGATCTTTTGAGCAAATAGAAGTAAATGATTCAGACTTTTTTAGTCGAGCAAATCGCTTTTATATTAGTGGCATTTTACGTGGCATTGATCAGCTTATTTCAGAAAAAATTGAGAACAATAGTTGGCCTGAAGTTGAATAGAATATGTTAAAATATCTCTATGGAAATAGAGAAAAATATTATTTTCTTTCAACCACTTAATCCAATATTAGAAGAGTTAAAATCTGAATTAGAATCAGATGAAAGCTTTACTATATTTGAAATGGATAGTTATGCTGAGTTTGGGCAGGTCATAGGAATTTTTGAAAAATCCATAAGCTTTCTTACTGAATTAAAAGATCTAAGTCATATAACCAAAGAATTTAAAAGCTTTGTTGCTAGTAAAGATGCAAGATTAATTCTCATTAATCAGAGAACTTTACCACCACATATTTTAGGTATGCATAAGAAAAATGGTCTAGACAAAGTTTTTAAGGCCAATATTGAACTTGATGAACTTAAAAAAGAGGTAGAAGGTTTTTTTAGCGATGAGCCAAATGAAATTGAAATTGAAGATAAGAAAAAATTTGTAATAGAAAATAAAATTGAGAATAAAAAAGAAGATGAAAACTTTAAAGTTAAATCCATGGCGATACTTGAAGAGAAAGTGTCAAATGTAATGGTTAAAAACTTAATTCTTAATGATGCAAATGGACTTGTGAGTAATTATAATCGTAAAAGTGTCGCTCAATTAAATCTACCTGAACTATTGCCTAAGCTTAAAAGAAATAATTTTAAACCATTTGAAGCTGACCCTGAAAAACGCAAGAGTACATATAAAGAAAAAGAGCTTGGTGGCAAAATGTCAAATAAGTCTCGATTTGATTTATTTGAGCGAGACATTGAAAAGAAAGAAGGTATAAAGCGCAAAGCAATTGAGGCCATAAAAAAGAAAAAAGGCATAAAGTTTGAAGAAATTCCTCGGGAACAAAGAAAACGAAAAAAATTTGTTGAAGTACCAAGAGATCTAGAAAAAAAAGAACTTTCAAAAAAAGATGAATTAGACACTTTAAAAAAGAAGAAAAAGAAATTTGTAGAAGTCGAAGTTGAAAGAGAAATGCCAGAATACGAAAAAGAAGAAGAAGCAGACCTTGCAAGAAAAAAACATGCAAAATTTGAAGAAGTTGCTATTGAAAGAGATAAAGAAGGAATTGATAGGGAGTCAGAAGAAGTTGCTAGAAAAAATAAGAAGAAGTTTGTTGAAGTCGAAATAGAAAGAGAAAATAGACAAAGTAATATTGAAGATATTGATGAACAAGAACGAAAAAAATCTAAATTAGACTTAGAAGAAGTTGAAAGAAATGATAAGAAAAATAAATTTGAAGAAGTTCCTAGAGAGATGGAACATAAAAAGCTGAGAGAAGAAGAGACTAGAGAAAAATCTAAAAAAGCTGATAAATTTAACAAAGTTGAAATCGAAAGAGAAAAAAATGCAATTAATCCTATTGACCAATCTTTAGAAAAAAAGAAAAAAGAGACAATTCATATTGATGAATTAGATAGGGACTCTGAACAAAAAAATAACAAAACTGATGATAAAGAAAAAAAACAAAAAGAAAGTTTGGAAATAGAAGAGTTAGAACGTGATGGAAAGAAAAGCCAGTTTAATGAAGATGAAATAAAGACACATTGGGGAGGAAGAGTAACTCATTTTAATAATGAGAATAAGGAAAAAAAGGATAAGGCCCTTCAACAATCTAATACGGAGAAACCAGAGTACGAAGAAGAAATTCTTGATTATAATAAATTCAAAAAACAATATAAAGAAGGTAATTTACAAGATGATGGATTAGATCCTGAATACAGTGCAAAGAATAATTTTGCTAAAATGCTATTAAAAAAAGAAGATAAATTATTCTACCGGGCAGAGCCATTAAAATTAAAAGATATTGTGAATTTTCTAGACTTTTACTCAAATTACCAAGCACCTATAAATTCAATTTATAAATTTGTTCATATGTTAATTTTTAATGAAACAAAAGGAGCATTATTTGTATTTGATAGTGACAATAAACAATTATATCCCATAAAGGCTAAAGATGAAGAAAGTGTTATTCTTAATGACCCTGAAGTGATTGATATTCTTAGTATGTCTTCTCTGTATTTAAAAGATCAGACCTTTTCTAAGGATAAGAATTTTCTCTACTTACCTATATCAAGGGATAATGAGGTACTTGCAAAGGTTCTTATTCAATTTGATGCACAAAGTATAGGTCATCAATCAAATTTAGAATTTTATGCCTTTCTATTAAGAGGTGTTGTTTTATGAGTTTTTTAACAATCGAGATCAATTCAATAAGTGAACTTATTAGTGAGGTTCCAATTTTTCTTTTTGAAACTCACTCACAAAAGCGCTCCCTTTTTTTTCATGCAGGTCATGAGATAACACAAGAAAGTCTACAGTCGGCCAAAGAATTAAGTGAAAAGGGAGGAGT
>CAJXHA010000148.1 GCA_913053615.1 uncultured Bacteriovoracaceae bacterium
AAAAAGTTTTTCAAATTTATAAAAAAATGGTTGAAACCTTTTTTATTATTACTATCTAATAAACCTAAAGCACTCTTTGTCATTTCAAGTAGACTAGGCACAGCTCTTTTTTCATCATCTTGTTTATCATGAAACCAAATTGAATTAGGAAAGCTGCCATTGGTAAAAAGTCCTAAGACTTTATTGCCAGAGATATTATTTAAATCATTCTTGGTATGAATTATTTGATAGCCATTACTCTTAGCAATTTGAATAGGGTTCTTATCATCATCACGACGTGAAGTTACTTCAAAATCACCAACTTTTAACTGAGTTCCTTGCGGGTAGAAGTGTCTTGCTCCTCCTGAGAATAAAACATTTGCATTAGACTGTACCATTTCTAAGGCAATTTCATTTTCATACTTTCTATTAGCAGCATGACTAGCAAAGCTAGCAGGAGTAGCATGGGTAAGGCGAGTATCACTTACTAAACCCGTTAGCATGCCACGATCGCGAGCTTTTTCTAAAATTGTTTGTGCAGGATCTCCATGCTTATCTAATCCGATGACTTCATTTAATGTATGTTTTCCAATCGCAATTTGAGTCGCGGAACACGCACTGTCCACAACTAATTTACCGTGAGGAGCTGTATCACTAAAACCAATATGGCCTAAATCAGAAATTCTTTTAAAAGCATATGGTTCTTTATAAATTTTTGAGTGTTTAGTGAATTGTTGCAAGAGCGATATTTGTCCTGGGCCCATTCCATCACCAATAACTAAAATAACATTCTTAGCTGGACTTATATTAATGACACAAGAGTTTATTAAGGTACACGACAAAAACAGTAGGACGAAACGAGACATCTTAGCTTCCTTATAAGTTTTATTATTGAATTGATTGTACTTAAAAAACTCAGTCGTGTCTCTATTAAGAAAGGTCAATTTTTAGTAAATTAATCCTGAGTGTTTTACTTTGATCACGGGTAAGTACTTGTGATTTAAGTTTTTTAAGTTATCATTGTAAATAGATCAATAAATTAATTATTCGGAGGGTGCGTGGCAAAAAAAATCCAACCTAGAAAAATGCCAGTTCAAGACCGTTCAAAACAGACGGTGGAATATATCTTGGAAGCTAGTATTAGTATTCTTGAGACTGACGGAATGAAAGGTTTTAATACAAATGCTATTGCAAAAAAAGCCGGAGTGAGTATTGGTTCACTTTATCAATACTTCCCATCTAAAGACGCAATTATGAATGAGCTCATTCAGCGTTATTTTAAAGACCAAGATGAAAAAATTTATCAGTATATTCTCAACTTAGATCCAAGTTATCAAATTGGTGATGTGATCGATACCTTTATTGATCGTTGGTATGAGATCTTGCTTTCACAACCTCAAGTTAGCCGTATTCTTTTAAAGCAAGTTGATTCACCTGAGTTAAGAGGCAAAATCGATGAGCTAGACTCTAAAATGCTTGGCTTTATTTACACAACCTTTGGTGAGAAATACAGTATTAACTTGGATAAAAATCAATTGCACTTAACTGTAGAGGCCATGAAGGGGATGAATGACTATTATTTCAAACATGGTCATAAAACCATTCAGATTGATGAAGTAAAGGTTTGTGCGAAAAAACTAGTTAAATCGTTATTATAAAAAATAAGCAATATTAAATATCAAATTTAAGGAAGAATTATGAAAGAATTGCCTTTGCACGTAAAGATTATCATTGGCCTTGTTTTAGGAATTATCTATTCCTTTATTTCAAGTGCTCTGGGTTGGAATGAGTTTACTATTAATTGGATTGATCCATTTGGTAGGATTTTTATTCGTATTCTCAAGTTTATTGCAGTGCCACTGGTTCTTTTTTCAATTATTTCAGGTGTCGCTTCTTTAAAAGATGTATCTACTCTTGGAAGAATGGGAGCAAAAACCTTAGGCTTCTATTTATTAACAACTGTTATGGCCATTGGTGTTGGTCTATTACTTGTTAACATTATTAAACCTGGTTCTTTTATCGAAGAAGATCAAAGAATTAAAAATAGAGTGAAGTATGAGCTTTGGGTTAATCAAGCAACGGGCCTTTCCCCAAAAGATGGCAAGTCTTATTTAACTGATCCAAAGTATCGCTCACAAGTTGAAGCAGCTTTAAGTTCACAAGAACTAGCAGAGCTTAAAAAGGGTGTTACAAATAGTGCTGACTCAGGAGTTTCTTCAAAGTTAAATGCTGCTAAGAAAACCAAAGAGAGTGGACCATTAGACTTCTTAGTGGATATGGTTCCTGAGAACGTTGTTCTTTCAGTTTCAAATAATAAGTTAATGTTACAAGTAATCTTCTTTGCTATTTTCTTTGGAATTACTTTGGCGTTATTACCTAGAGAAAAAATGCTTCCTTTAATTAATATGATTGAAGGGGTGAATGAAGTCTTTTTAAAGATGGTTGAGCTTGTCATGTTAGCAGCTCCAATGTTTGTCTTTGCACTCTTATCTGGTGTTATCGCTAAAATGGCCAATAGTCCTGCAGAAGTTTTTGAGATCTTTAAATCACTAAGTTCTTATTCAGTTACAGTAGTGATTGGTCTAGGAATTATGGTTTTTGGACTTTATCCATTAATTATTAAACTCGTTGTAAAAGGTTTAAGTTATAAGCGCTTTTTTAAAAATATTTCACCAGCTCAATTTTTAGCATTTTCTACAAGTTCTAGTGCTGCCACTCTTCCTGTAACAATGGAGTGTATTGAAGATAATATGGGTGTTAGTAAGAATGTAAGTTCATTTGTGCTTCCAATTGGAGCCACAGTAAATATGGATGGAACTTCTCTGTATCAAGGTGTTGCTGTGGTTTTCTTGGCCCAATTACATATGATTGATCTTTCACTTGCACAGCAATTAACAATTGTGATGACTGCAACTTTATCTTCTATTGGTGCAGCTGCAGTTCCTAGTGCAGGTCTTGTCATGATGATAATCGTTCTTCAATCTGTGGGCCTAAATCCAGCATGGATTGCTATTGTTTTTCCGGTGGATAGAATTTTAGATATGTGTCGTACCGTTGTTAATGTTACTGGTGATGCTGCAGTGTCTACAATAATTGCTCACACAGAAGGTGAGTTGAATATGCCGGAAAAATTACACGAATATCACGCTAGAGATAATTAATAAGCATTATTATTATACAGTCAATAAGCCCCTGTTAATCAGGGGCTTTTTTATTTCTAATCACTAACTCTTTGTCTTTAATACTTGAGTAAACTTGGCGCGTAACAAAATCTTACATTTGCTAAGTAAGCTTCATATTTGATTAACAGATGCCTATCGGAATTATAAAATTTTCTCAGTTGACACTAGAATACAGGATGTTTTTAGTCAGATAGGAGGTATCATCCATGAGTCTTATAGATCAATTTCAAGCCGGTGGCTTTTTCATGTATTTCATTTTACTTTTTGGTTTACTGTCTTTAGCAGTAATCGCAGAGAGGTTTTGGAGCTTATATGTTAAGACAAAAGCAACACCAAAAGATTTTAGAAAAAAAGTTTTAGCATTTATCTCACATGGTGATTACCAAGGTGCAGAGGATTTTGTTAATTCTTTCAAGGACAAAACTGAAGTAATGAAAGTTGCTGAAGTAGGTATTAAAATGAGAAAGTCCCTAGCAGGTGATGAAGCACTTCAAGCTAGAATGGATGAGCAATTAACCAAAGAATTAAATGCAATCGATAAGAGAACTGGTTTTCTAGCTATGTTTGGTAACGTTGCAACTCTATTTGGTCTCTTAGGAACAGTTACTGGTCTAATTTCTTCTTTTGCCGGTGTTGCAAGTGCATCTCCAGTTGAAAGAGCAAATTTACTTTCACAAGGTATCTCAGAAGCACTAAACTCTACTGCTTTTGGTCTCCTTGCAGCTATTCCTGCACTAGTAGCATTTGCTATCTTCCAAAATAAAACAGAAACAATCGTTAATGGTGTAACTGAAGAAAGTAGTGAACTTTATCACGACTTCTTATTTTACTCTGATAATGATGAAGCAGCGATGGCCGCAAATACTGCAATCAATACTAATGAGAAAATTACAGATATTGATGCACAAAATATGACTAGAAATTAGGAAGATTCATGTCTCGTAAAATTGGTTTAGGAAAAAAGAAAGAGCTTAATGCTGAGCTAAATCTCACTCCTTTTATTGACCTTCTATCGACAATGGTTTGTTTCTTATTGATAACGGCCGTGTGGATTGAGATTGGTTCAGTTGAAATTAAGCAAAGTAAGGGGACTCAAGCCCAAGAAAGTAAGAAAGAGTCTTATGATCTCGATGTCGTTTTTAATAGCGATAAGAAAATAAGTCTTAATCTGAAAAAGGGTAGTCGTCGCGTTCAAAGACTGGTTGTTAATGAAAGCGATTTTGAAGCCTCGATAACACAATTAGATACACTTATTGCTACCAAGATAAAGAATTTCAAAAATAAAGCAATTGATATTGCCACTGCTACTGTGACTCCTAACTCTAAGGTTGAGTATGGACACATGGTGAGAGCATTAGATGTGCTAAGAAAAAATGAAATTATTAATATTGGTGTACTAAGTGCAAGCGGTAAATAGGCCGGGAGTTAGATATGTATTTAAATCAAAGCTTAGTAGCCTCTAATCCTTTTGAGAAACATCTGATAAAAAGAAAACGTCGTGGTGGTTGGGGAAAGAAAGCCCTAATGATGTCTCTGATGTTAACATCAATGGTAGACATGTTCTCTATGTTAGTTGTTTTCTTATTACAAACTTTCTCAAGTTCACCAGAAATAATGATTACTAAAGGTCTTAATCTGCCCAACTCTTTTACAAGTGCTGAGGTTAGAGAAGCTCCGGTAGTTTCATTAAGTAAGGATGGAAATCTATACTTAGATCAAGTTTTAGTTGGCGAAACTAAGAAAATATTAAAAAGCCCAGAAATGCTCATTAAAAAACTAAATGTTATTAAAAATACTTGGGTAGAAAAACACTCAGGTCAGCCATTTCCAGGTGAAATTAATCTTCAAGCAGATGAAAAGGTTAAATCAACAACTGTTTCAAGCTTGATGGGAATCCTAACCAACGGACAGTTTCAATCCATCCAGTTAGCGGTAGTAGGATCCAACTAAAGGTTAATAAATGAAAACTTATATTTTCAGTCTTTTTCTTCTTTTATCAGCATTCTCTGTGAGTGCTGATGAATATTTATTAAAGGAAATGATTGCCCTTAAAGATAGTATTAGAAAAACTGATCCTGAGTATGGAGAGTTAACAAGAAGACTCGCAGATGTTTATTTCGACCTTTCGATTCAAGAAGGTGGGAGTACTGAATATCGCCGTAATGCTTTAAATTACTATAATGAGCATATCAATGGTTCCAAGTATATTAAGCCAATTACAGGAGAGAAGAGAATTAATATGCTCTTTCAAACTGCTAGGCTAAATGAAAAGCTAGGTGATTTAAAAAGAGCTGCGACAATCTATCATGAAGTTTTTGAAAAATCAGACTTTGATTTAGACCTGAAAAGACAAACAGCACTTCACTTAGCTGATTATTATGAGAATGAAGCAATCTACTCAAAGGCACTACCATTTTACAATAAGAGTATTGAATTATGTCAAAGTGTAGCAGTTTGTAATTATGCACACTATAGAAAGGCATGGTTACTTTATAAAGACGTAAAATTAGATCAAGCCATTGCAGAGCTTAAACTTTCTTTGTGGCATGCAGATGGTAGCATTCGTGAAAAAGTATTAAATGACTATTTTCTTTTTAGCTCTCAGAGAGTTACTGAGGGAGAAGATGAACTTGCCTTTATAAAAGAAATTTCTCAAAAAACTAAAGATAATACCCTTGTTCGTAAACTAGTAGAAAGCTTTTACTCTGCTGGTAATAGAATTGCTGGTAGTAATGTGCTTGAATATATGAACTCACTTAAGCCAGACCTTTATTATGAATTAAGACTACTTGAAGAATATTATGGATTTAGAAACTTTGAAAAAGTTGAAAAATATCTAAATGCCATTAGTTTAAAAACAAGTGCAAATATTCCAAAAGACCAAGAAGAAGCAAAGATTGCCAAAACAACAATAAGAAGATTCATTGTGCAAATTGATGCTGAAGCAGAAAGAGATAAAACATATAGTCCAATGCTTTTAAAGAGTATTATGTCTTATTTAACTCTTTATCCTAATGATGAACTTAGAGAGAAGATGCAACAAGGTTGGCTAAAGGCCCATAGTGATGCAAATAAAGATGAAAGAGAAAGACTTTCACAATTGGCCATCTGGATTAAAGAAGATATTGCTTTAAATAAAAAACCAGAATGGATCATGAAAATGCGCAATTCTAGACTTTCTTTGGCACAAAAGATGGAAGAGCGTGCTAAGAAAGAGAATAAAGAACTTGATCTTGGTAGCATTATTTTAGAAGAGTCATTAGCTCTTTCTGAGCTTGCAACAAAACCAAGCGAAATTCGTCAATATAAGTATGTATATGCTTATAGACTCTATGCAAATAAGAGTTATGATAAGGCCCTACCATTATTTAAAGAATTGGCGCTTATTTCTGAACAAGCTCCAGATAAATTTGCAATTCTTTCTCAAAACTTAGTTTTAGATATTCATAATAAGAATAAGAATTATGATCAAATCGTTGCTCAAACTGATAATTGGTTAGCAGGTCTAAAAGATACTAAAGACAAAAAACTGCAAGCAGAGCTTAAGAGTATGAGTGAAATTAAAAATCAAGCTCGTTTTGAATATGCTGCAAGCCTTGGAGAGAAAGTAGAAGCTCTCGATATTTTTTACAACTTTTGCTTTAATGGTGTCTTTGAGAAAAAGTCTTGTACTAATGCCAAGGTTCTTTCTGAAAAATTAAAAGATCAAGCGAAGTTTGTTTCTCTCTTAGAAAAAGAAAATAATACAGAAGCTTTATTAGTTGAGTATGAGCTTATGGGGGAATACTCAAAAACGGCTAAAATTCTAGAAAAAAGATTATCTAAAAGAGGTAATTTTGAAGAAGTGATGAATAGCCACTTAAAAGTAGCCTTACTTTATGAATTAGATATGGATCTTAAAAATAGAGACAGAATCTTAAATTCTTTACTAAGTGTTGTGAAAAGACAAAAGTCACTTAGTCCCAAGCAAGAAGCACTTCTATGGGTAACCTTAGATGAAGCGAATATGTTAAATGAAAAAGTTTTAACTATGCCATGGAGTTTATCTCGTAAGATCAGTCTTGCTCGTGAGATTCAATTATCAAAACCTAATAAGACAGCACAGAAACTAATTTTTGCTCAAAAAACATCGACAGGTGCACTTTGGAATAGAAATGTTTTAAAGGAAATTAGTGCTCTTGATAAAAAGCAGGCAAAGATTAAGTTTTATGGACGCTCTTCAAAGTGGCTCTTTAAAAAGAGAACACGTGCTCTTGATAAATTAAAAACAAAGGCACTTAGTTATCTTGAAGGTGCAGATAGTGAGACGCGTGTTTATATTCTAGATATTCTGGAAAATGCTTATGCAAAGATGCAAACTGATATCTTAAATACTCCATTACCAGAAGGTTTAAGTGCTGAAATCTTAGAGCAAGTAAATGCTAAGCTTACAGAAATGGCTACACCATTTACAATGGTAAAAGAAGACTATGCCAGACTTAAGACTGAGGAATTAAAGACAATTACTGACCCTCAAAAACTTAAAACTATTACTAGTAATATTGCGATGACAGATAAAGACTATATTAGTTTTATTGCTCTGCCTGAGCAGAAAGCAGCAGGCTTTAGAACAGCTAGTTTAGATGGTGCTGAAATTATGCAATTAAAAGCAACACTAAAAAGTGAACCATTAAATCAAGCAGTACTTTCAAAATTAGAAAATTACTATCAAACAAATAACTCCAAACGACTAGCATCTTACTATACTGGACGTTTGAATAATTTAAAGGAAACCAAATGAAGATCCAATTGAAATTATGGATGATTTCGCTCTTTTTATTTGCTTCACTTAGTGCAGTGGCTGCTAATCAAGAAGATGCTGATACCGCTAAGAATATCAAGTATCGTGAAGGAAAGAAGATTGATTTTGAATCTTTACTCATTGAAGGTGAGAACAAAAAACCACAATTATCAGTGGTGACAGGAAACCTTGGTGAAAGAGATCTAGGACTAATTAAAGTCAGAGAAAACTTTTTAGATTATATGGTGAATAATGCAGGGGAGGAGTTAGAATGATTTCAATTTTAAATCAAAATGGTGAATTGGTAAAAGTTCTAACATCAGTTAAAGATGCTGAGTTTGGACTGCATAAATTATTTGGTTTTATCACTGATAGTGCCGCCCAAAAGCGTATTGAGGCCAGAAAGTTAAAAGGTATTGAATTTAATACTGACTCTTGGGAGTGCAAGTTTAAAATTAAAAATGAAAATGGAAAAATTCTTCTCAGTGATAGTGAAAACTGTTCATTAGAGTCATTAAATAATGAAGAGTGGAAAATTACTTCTAAGCTAGGTGAGTTTAAATTAGTCAAAGGTGGGGTTGCAGAATTTTCTGATATGTTAATTGAAGAAAAAGATTCAGCTAGTTGGA
>CAJXHA010000149.1 GCA_913053615.1 uncultured Bacteriovoracaceae bacterium
GCAATTCCTCCTAAGCACCTGCTGTTTAAAAGAGTTAAGAAAGGGCTCCAGCTAATACAGAATACATTCTACTTTTCATATATGAATAAATTAAGGTCTTATTATGTAAAAGGCTGCCGTTATAACAAAGAAATTGTAAAAGATCCTTATAAAAAAAGACGAAGCCTAGCAGGCTTAAAAGTAATAAGGAAAATAAGGTGGAAAAATTATACATCGATGAAAGCGGGGAAACTAATAGTAACCAATCACCTGCAAGCCGAAAAACTATATCAAAAAACCAAAAAGGCATTTCAATTCTTGAAACTCTTTTCCTTATAAGCTCTATTAGTTTTTTATCACTCTCTTTTTATAAAACTCAAAAAACGATTCATCAAAAAAAGATAAAAAATACAAAGAGATTTATTTCTCAATGGAGGAAACTTGAAAAGAAATAAGTTGTTTTTTACTTTGCCTATTGCATTTGTAATCTACACAATTACTTACTACTTTCTCATCAATACAAACGATGAAGTTGATATTTCATCAACACCTATAATTGAAAGAGTAGGCTTTAGTCGCTTAACGATTAAAGCTAATCCTCGCACGATGATTGAACCTGGTCTTGCTTATCAAATTAGAAGACTTAAAGATAATACACTTATACGACCAATTTATATTTTAAAAGTAATTACTGATGAGTTTAGTGAAGAGACTCAATATTTTATAGAAGCACCAAATGATCAATTAGATTTACTACTTATAGAAAGCCCCCTTGCCATTTATGACCTCGATTTAAAATTACCTAAAAAAGTTTCTTCAAAAAAACAGAGGAGTATTAACTATGAAATTAATTATTAGTCTTTTTATTTTGAGTCAAATAGCACTCGGAGCAAATATTCAAATAGAGGCTGAATCAGGTTACTTACAAGCAGCAAGTGCTATAAAGTCTCACTTTCATAAGAAGTATTATATCCCTAAAACATTGATTGAAATAAAAGTGGTTCGAAAGTGCTCTAATAAAAGAAAAGCAAATACATTAATTGTCTGCCTAATAAATAAAAAAGGGCCAGTTTTTAAATCCGACCCTTATATTATTAACGCATTACTCTCTTTTGGAGATTTAAATGATTAATTTAAAAAATAATTCTAAAAACAGTTTTATTAGTAATAATTACTTATTGTATTTTACTAATTACTTATCTTTGTGGATTGGGAACTTAGGAGTTGTACCCTTGTTCTCATTAGCGTTCTTTCTTTTCTTACCGCTAGCCTTAGTTTTATTTTTTCTAATTCTTTTTGTTTTTAATGTTTTAGAACCCATATTAATAACCTTTGTTAAACTATTAAATTTAAAGCAGTATTTTTTAACTTTCTTGATATATATTGTCAAAATAATTTTTACAACACACCCTGGAAGTGCACAGGCGACCACAGATAAACCGCTGAAATCACATAACTTCTTTCTTTCCATTGGTGAACAAAAAGAAATAAAAACTACTAGCAACATGCGTTATTCAGTAGGTAATAAAGCAGTCCTAAGCTCAAAGTACTTTCCAAGAGATTCAAAAATTCTGATTAAGGCCAAATCTATTGGCTTCTCTGACCTAGTCATTTGGCAAGGCTCACAGAAAATAAAGTATCAGGTTTATGTTGTTTCTAAAAAAGAGCAAATGCAAACCTATCGTATCGCTAGTGCATTAAGAGCGATGGGTTTACAGGTTAGTCCCCATGATGAGGTCTTGTATGTTTCTGGTGAAATTAAAAGTCTAAAGGACTTACTAATTTTTAATAAGCTCAAGTTAAATCAAAACTTAATTATAGATATTAAACTAAAAAAAGATATTAAGAGAAAAGTTTTAGAAGATATTTACCTTCAACTTAATCACAAAGTTATTAGACTCAATTGTAATTTTAAAACAAGCTACCCTATTTGTAAGTACGAAGAGCTTGAGGATATTGAATCCATTATTCAAGAGTTAAGTCACAAGTATGGGGTTGAGTTTATACCAGCCAGTAAGTTCTCACATTTAAGTAATTACAAGATAAAGATTGAAATTATAAAAGTGGAACATAACTCAAATCTTCAAAGTTCACTTGGAGCCCAAAGACTAGAGGGAATTACCAAAGACCTTTTTGAGAATACAAAGAACCTTTATGAGAATAATTCCGTTATCTTTGAAGATGATGATATTGCGATAAAGATAATTTCAAAACCAACGATAATTATGAGTTTAAACGAAGAAGCAAGTGTAGAACTAGGTTCAGAGCTAGCAATTCAATCCTCAAATCAATTTGGTACTCAAACAAATTGGAAGTTTGCAGGTCTTAAGATCAAAGTAAAGCTCACTCAAATTCAAGGACGTCTAAGTTTAAATATAAATAGTATTCTCACAGCTCCAAGTGGTCTTGGTATAGCTGGTAAAAAAGTTAATCAAAAATTCTTTATTGCCCCTAACCTACATAAGAAATTTTTTGAGATCACACAAAAACAAGATATACAAAATAAGAAAAGCCTACCACTTTTAAATCAGATCCCTCTTTTAAAAGAGTTATTTACCCATAATGACAGAACCAAAAACAATGTAAAAATCTTAGGTTTTATTACTCTAGAAGAGGACAAGTATGCACCACTTAATTAAAAAGATTGAAAATGGG
Source organism: uncultured Bacteriovoracaceae bacterium (assembly GCA_913053615.1). Lineage (GTDB taxonomy): Bacteria > Bdellovibrionota > Bacteriovoracia > Bacteriovoracales > Bacteriovoracaceae > UBA845. The sequence goes on from CAJXHA010000149.1 coordinate 2,635, forward strand.
ATGCTACCAGACACCCAAACACTAACTCCTCAAGAGAAAAAATGGTATGAAAAAGTCTCTCACTTAGATATCTCAAGTATTGAACAAGAATTTGCTGAAGAGTATATCTTTCATTCGGTAGAAAATGTTCAAGTCAAAATGCATGGAATCAGTCTTCTTGAAGTTATTCCCTATACACCTTTAGAGTTTGATTTATGTTTACAAATACTTTGTCTTAAAGAACAAATTTCTTGGAATTTAAATAATCCCTTTGTGAGCTTTGACTACTTAGATTACCGAGCGACTCTAATTCACAAAAAGGCCCTGCGAGAATCTAGTCATAAATTATTTCTTAGAAAAATGCGAAAGGATAACTTTCCCATTGGTACATATGACTTTGATACTTTAATAGCAAAAGAGCTTATTACTCAAAAAAAGAATGTTCTCATTGTCGGAAGTACTGGGAGTGGTAAAACAAGTTTTATCAATTCTCTAATAAAGTTTTGTCCAGAGGATGAACACATTATTATTGCAGAAGATACTTATGAGTTAAATTCTCCCCATGAAAATACAACTCGCTTTATAAGTGACAAGGACTTTAAAGCATATTCATTAAGTCATTATATGTCCTATGCAATGAGAATGAGACCCGAGAGGATTATTATTGGAGAACTTCGCTCTGAAGAAATTATCCCCTACCTACTGGCATTGAATTCTGGACACAAGGGTGTGTTAAGTACGATTCATGCTAATGATTGTAGGGATGCCATAAACCGCCTTGCACTCTTATATAAAATATATAGCGATAAAGACATTCCTTATGGAACATTGATTAAACTGGCTGCTCAAAATATTGATGAAATTATTTTCTTAGAGAATAAAAAAGTTAAGGAACATGTAAAGGTATTGGGTGCAAATGGTGAGAATGTTTTTTTAGAGGAAGTAGGTCAAGGGACCTACTCCCATATAATTAATTAAGATTACTCGTTAATTACTAGGTATACTTTTACTTTTTTAACTCTTCTAACATAGAATCCGTCATCAATATTCTCAACAACAACCTCTTGAGTAAAACGACAATCACGAGTCATCTTGATGACATCACCTCTAAAGATTCCCCATCCTCTAGTGTAGATAGTTGCACAAGTTGTATCCTTATAAACAATATCTGATCCAACGAGAGATAAACCTTCAACTTTAACAAAGTCATCAACATAGTAAGAGCTCTCATTATCAGAGAAGTCTTCTTCAACGATATTTACCCAAGCTCTCCCAAGGTCTTTGTTAACCTTAAACTCTGGAGCATAGTCAACATCGTTATCGTAACGATATGTCTTTAATAAAATTTCTGCAGAAAATGCATTAAACGAAAGTAATAGTGCTAGTGCGATTAGTTTTTTCATCTTTTCTCCTCATGTAATAATTTTTGTGAGCCTTATCTACATAAGAGAATGCGAGAGAGCAATAAGCTGAGTGATACTTCACATACTCTTAACACTCTCTCGATATAATCCTAACTAAATGGGAAGTTTTTACAGGCTAATTAGCCTCTTTTCAGCTTCTTATAGCTGATTCGCTGTGGAATTTCAGCAGCATCACCAAGGCGACGCTTCTTATCTTCCATATAATCAGTGAAATTCCCTTCAAACCACTCTACATGGGAGTTTCCTTCAAAAGCAAGAATATGAGTTGCAACCCTATCAATAAAGTAACGATCGTGGGAAATCACTACAGCACATCCAGCATAATGATCTAAGGCCTCTTCAAGTGCTTGTAATGTATTTACATCAAGGTCATTGGTAGGCTCATCCAGTAAAAGAACATTTCCACCTTCTCTTAACATTTTAGCCAAATGGACACGGTTTCTTTCACCACCAGATAACTCACTAACTTTTTTCTTTTGATCTTCACCAGAAAAATTAAAACGCGAAATATAAGCACGTGAATTTAATTCTCTCCCCTCAACCTCTAAGACATCTAGTCCATCAGCAACTTCTTCAAAGATAGTTTTATTAGGGTCCATCTCACGAGACTGATCTACATAAGCAAGCTTAACAGTATCACCTACTTTAAAGTCACCACTATCAGGAGTTTCTGTTCCAGCAATCATTTTAAAAAGTGTCGTCTTACCAGCACCGTTTGGACCAATAATTCCAACAATCCCCCCTGGAGGTAATTTAAAATTCATATCTTCATAAAGAAGCTTATCTCCAAAGGCCTTATTTACATGATCCGCTTCAATAACAACATTTCCAAGTCGTGGGCCATTTGGAATATAAAGATCTGTTGTTTCGTTTCTCTTTTCATTCTTGGATTGCTCAAGCATTTCATTATAATTATTAATCCTAGCTTTCCCTTTTGCCTGACGAGCTTTTTGAGAAGAGTTAATAAATTCTAATTCTTTCTTGAGTGCTTTTTGACGTTTCGATTCAGTCTTTTCTTCTTGTGCTAAACGTTTCGTTTTCTGATCTAACCAAGAAGAGTAATTTCCTTGCCATGGAATACCGCGACCACGATCCATTTCTAAAATCCAACCAGCGACATTATCTAAGAAGTAACGATCGTGGGTAATCGCAATGACAGTACCTTTATAATTTTGAAGATGGCGCTCTAACCAGAAAACAGTTTCTGCATCTAGGTGGTTTGTAGGCTCATCTAGTAAAAGAACATCTGGCTCTTGTAATAATAAACGACAAAGGGCAACCCTTCTTTTCTCCCCACCTGATAAGTGTTCACACTTTTGATCACTTGGTGGACAACGAAGAGCATCCATCGCTTGCTCTAACTTGGAATCGAGATCCCAAATATTATAAGCATCCATTTTATCTTGTAATTTGCCTTGCTCTTCTAATAGAGCTTCCATATCAGCATCTGGATCTGCAAACTTTTCATTAATAGCTTCATAGGCATCACGAATAGCAACATGTTCAGCTGCACCTTCTTCAACGATTTCTTTTACTGTTTTTTCTGGATTAACATGTGGCTCTTGTTCAAGATAACCAACACTCACATCCTTTGAAAGATTAACCTCTCCATCGTATTCTTTATCAACTCCAGCAATAATTCTAAGTACAGTTGACTTACCAGCCCCATTTAAACCTAAAACACCAATCTTAGCTCCATAATAAAATGATAAGCTAATATCTTTAATTACTGTTTTCTTACCAGGGTAAGTTTTTGAAACTCTCGACATTGAGAAAATAATCTTTTCACTCATAAGGTATCCTTTTAAAAATTTGGATTATTTAATCAGATTAGCGACTTTCTGGCCATATGCGAAGACTAAAGCATAGAGCTTAATAAGGACAGAATTATTAATAAATATGAAGTCATAAAGAAAGTCATAAGAATACCAAGCTTTAAGTTCTTAGAGTACTTTTCAAAGCCAAGCACTGCACATTCGTACTTATAAACAACGCACTGAGATAACTCTCCGAGATGTGCTTCCTCGACTTCTCCATAAACTTTAAGTCCTTTAAAGAGTTGAAGTAAGAAGTCTCTAAGATCATGATGCTGTTTTAAATGGTTTAAATCTGAAAACTCACACCTTCTAGCGAGTTCATTTATACCAATAGGAGCTTTACAAAGTAGTTCAAAGCTAAAAACACATTTAAAATAAATTGCTAATTCCTTAAAATAAACAGACTTCTTTCTTTGTAAAAGTACTCGCAATAAAACAAGTCCTAGAAGTTGCCAGATAAGAACTAAACTTAGATGGATATTATTTAATGCTATATCGACATAGCCACCTGCAATAAATACAAATAACCATGAGAAAAGCATTATGATTATGATTTCTGCATAGGCTTGGCCTAAAGTCTTTTTTAACTTATCCTCCATGGCCATATCACCTTTTAACCTCAATCTTAGTTTATTAAGTCCTTGAAAAATATCGAGTCCGAATTGGCGATAATAGCTAATTAGATCATGGCCTATTGCTGTAAAATACTTGTGTTCTATAAGTTCAATTTCCTTTTGCTCTTTCAAACTAAATCTATTTAGTTGGCTTAATTGTCCAAGGAGTAAGTCTGCACTTCGGTGTTTTAACTTTAAGGATAAGCTATGGAAATAAGGTTTAATATACCCCTGATAAAGAAGAATTAAGCTAAATAAAAGAAGTAGTCCTATTGAAAACTCTGTCATAGTAAGGTAACAAGTAGCAAAAAAACTTTCTTTAAGAAGCATTATGGATCAAATAAAGCAAAATATATCAAATTCGAAATACGATTTAGTTTCAGAAATCATACAAGACTTCTCTAAGCTTGGACTTAGAACTTTAAAGAATCATCATACGAAATTAAATTACCTATGCATTAACTTTGACCCTTATGACTCAATGGAAATGAGCTCAGAAGTAGAAAATATTATTACTGAATTTAAACTTAATGAGTTTTTAAGTAATCCATTTGAATTTACCAATGTGGTCTTACAAATTTTAGATAAATTAGATAACGAAATAAAAGCTAGAAAACATTAAAAATGAATCAATTACTTCCGTTGTATGATGTCCATCCAATTTCTATAAAACTACTAAAGAAGGGACATCCTTGGATTATTAAAGATAAATTTACTGATAAGTTTCAGCCCCGCGAACGCTTTATTGTAGCTAAAGAGCGTCGCAGACCATTCTCATTACTTATCCACGACCCAAAACATAGTAATATTAAGGCCCGAGTTTGGTCCAGTTCAGGAGACTTTGGTAAATTAATTAAAAATTTTAAGAAAGACTTACAGCAAAGAATTTTTAAGGCCATCAAAAAAAGACAGGATCTTAAAATCATAGAAAAAAGAGATAATATTTTTCTTATCTTTGGTGAAGCGGATGAACTTCCTGGAATAAAAGCAACTCTATTAGGAGATCAAGTCCTTATTCAATTCTATAGTTACTTTTGGGAAAACTATGAAGAGCTGGTCATTAATAATATTATAAAAACGACAAACCAGGTTCTAAATAAAGACATCACAAAAGCTGATGTCTGGATTCAGTATCGTGCTGACTCAAGTGCTCAGAAAAAAGCCCCTAAAAGTCTCGATCCAAATTGTTCTTATAAGAATATACAAGTGAAAGAATTTGGTGTGCTTTATAATGTGCAGCTTGGAAAACTTTATGACTATGGACTCTATACAGATATGGCATCTGTTAGAAGTCATCTTGAGGGCATCTTTAAAGACTCCGACTCAGTATTAAATCTATTTTCATATACGGGAGCTTTTTCACTCTACTCATTGGCACTAGGCTCTAAAGATGTCGTCTCAGTTGATTTATCTGAAAGCTATATCCAAGATTTAGAAGAAAATATTTTATTAAATGAATTTGATAAAGATTCACATCAATCAATAATTGATAGTGTTGAAAATGCCATGAACCATTTAAATAAAGAAAATAGAGTTTTTGATCTTATTATTAGTGACCCCCCATCAAGTTCAAGTGATAAGAATAAAAGGTCGAATGCCTTAAAAGATTATGAAAAGTTACTCCCAAAAATGGTTAAGAGTTTAAAGCCTGGTGGGAAGATCATTGCATTTTTAAATACGCATAAAATAAATCGAAATAAATTTAGACAAAAACTAGAACAAATTATCACAGAAAATAATTTTCCTTTAAAGATAACAAAAACTCTTAAGCTCGCTGAGGATTGTCCCGAACTAAGAGGCTTCCCAGAGGGATCTTATTTAAAAGGTTTTATTTTAAGTCATGATTGAAGTTAAAAATCTATCTAAGAACTTTAAGGTCCATAAAAAGCAAGAAGGACTTAAAGGTTCCATCAAATCACTTTTTAAAAGAGAGTATATAACCAAAGAAGCGGTTAAAAACCTCAACCTTACAATCCAAGAGGGTGAGATCATTGGCTTA